>DAIOWA010000309.1:0-4397 GCA_036758705.1 Pyrinomonadaceae bacterium
GCTTTTTCACTTCTGTAAGGCTCTATCATCATATGACCCGCAGCGAATCATAGTCAACGAGATTGTGACGAACGACGTTTATGCGTGTGTTAGATTATGATTCGAGTATGCAGATAGCCGAAGAACAGATAGTAGACAAGATCCGTGCTCTTTCCGATGAAGAGCGAGCAGATGTCTTGCGCTACGTCGAACGGGTTCTGAGGCGTCATGATCGGCCTGCTACGTTAGGCGAACGGATCAGTCAGATCGTCGCTGACGTTCCCGACGAGATATGGGATCGAGTCCCTACTGACGGCGCTGAGCAGCACGATCATTATATTTACGGAACGCGAAAGCGATGAATCTGGTATTTGCCGACACTCAGTTCTTTGTCGGTATCATCAACCCTCACGACCAATGGCACGAACAAGCGCTCCTTGCCGAAGGAAACTTAGTTGCCCCGCGCTACGTGACCAGCGAATCCGTCCTGACTGAAGTCCTGACCTTCTTTTGCGAATATGGCCCGGAACTGCGTCTGCGTTCTGCCGCAGCTGTCGAAATGATCCTCGGCGATCCCAATACTGAAGTCGTGTCGATCACAAGTCAGATCTTTAACGATGGCCTGCGACTCTACAAAGAACGCCCCGACAAAGGCTACAGCCTGACCGATTGCATCTCAATGAACATCTCCCGCGAACGAGGCATTACGGATGTCCTAAGCGGCGACCCGCACTTCAGGCAGGAAGGATTCATCCTCCTTATGTAACAAGGCGTGTAACAAGGCGCGGTTACGAAACCACCTCGAAGTCCTCCGATCGCACAAACGTCTCAGTACCACCCACTCTACAATCGTCCCTCAAAGATAACTTAACCATGGCCGTCCGCGTATTAGCCCTTTTCTGATCCCAAAACCTAATTGCGGAGGAGTCATCGAATGGGCAATATCGATCGCCGGGAGTTTTTACGACAGGCAGCATACTGCGGGGCAGCGCTGCTTTGGGGCGCGTCGGCTGGGCGTGCTTCGAGCGTTAGCTGGAGCGAGCGGCGTGATCTTTTCCCGGAAGGCGTGGCATCGGGCGATCCTGCACACAACAGCGTCATATTGTGGACCCGTCGGCCGCCGCTTGAGAAACCGGCATCGAAACTCACCGTCGAGATCGCCGAGGACGCCGCGTTTCGCAAGGTCGTCGGCAAAAGCGTGGCCCCGATCTCTGCCGAAGCCGATTGGACCTGCCGCGTACTCGCGGGCGGCCTGAAACCGCGGACCGCCTATTGGTATCGCTTTACCGACGAACACGGAAACGGCAGCCGCGTCGGGCGTACGATCACCGCCCCGGCTGACAAAGACGCGGGACCGGTGAACTTCACATTCGTCAGTTGCCAGAGCGTCAACGAAGGCAAGCTCAACGGTTATCGCCGGATGATCTTCGAAGACGAACGAGCACCAATCGCGGATCAGCTTGGATTCGTACTGCACCTCGGCGACTTCATCTACGAGGTCGTCCAATATCCGGAAGAAGGAGCGACGCGCTATGACCGGACGATCTACGAGGTCTGCCGCATCCCCGACGCGGGAAAGACCGGCAATCTCTATTGGCCGAAAACCGTCGACGGCTATCGAGCCGTTTACAAAGGCTATCTCGCCGATCCCGACCTGCAGGATGCCCGGGCTCGCTGGCCGTTCGTGTGCATCTGGGACAATCACGAATTCTCGTGGCAGGGACGACAGAGCATCCTCCAACAAGGCGGCCCGCCGCAGCCCGGCCAGACCGTAAAGGTTGCCGCGAATCAGGCCTGGTTCGAATACATCCCGGCCCGTGTCACGCCGCCGAGCGGCTCGCTTACCGCATTTGGAAAGGTCGCGGTCGAGAACGTGAAGATCGAGAAGTGGGACGAGAACGGGCTCGGGCAAGAGCCGAACAACCTAGCCGCGATCCGCAGCCTGATCGCATACCGCTCGTTCCGATACGGCAAGCACCTCGACCTCTTCCTCACGGATCAGCGCAGCTTCGCCGGCGAGGATGCGAGCGATGCGGAGGATGTCGGGAAGATCTACGACCCTGCGTTCCGCGGTTACTTTTCCGAGGAGGCGATGATCGCCCTCGACGCAGGCAAAACGCACGACGGCGGAAAGCCGCCCGCCGAACTCCAATTCCGCGATGTGAAGATCCCAAACCCGAGCAAAGAAAAGCAGCCGCGGACCATCCTCGGCGTCGAGCAGAAGGCGTGGTTCAAGGACTCGCTGCGTAAGTCGAAAGCGACGTGGAAGATCTGGGGAAATTCGCTCGGAGCCCTCGACAACCGAGTGGATATGCAAAACCTTCCCGCGGGAATGACCAAGAATCCCTGGCCCGTAGACACTTACGGGATCGGCCGGAGCGACGATTGGGGCGCAGCGTACACGGAGCGAAAGGAGATCTACGACCTAGTGCGCGATGCGAAGATCACGGGATTCGCGATCGTGTCCGGCGACCGTCACGCCTTCTGGGCCGGATACGCCGCCGCTTATCTGCCGCCGCGGAAGTTCGAGCCCGTCGGACTGAGCTTCGTCGGAGGGTCGTTGATAAGCCCCGGCGGAATGGAAGCCCTGGAGCATGGCCTTCGCAAAGATCACCCGTTGCGAGCGCTCTTTCTTGCGGATCGGCCCGACGGCGGCAAGCCCGACTGGACCTACAATATGCTCCTGCGCCACGGCGTCCGCTCTTGTCTCGAATACGCAAAAAGCTTCGACCTCAAACGAGCCGTCGGACTCTCAAACCCGCAGCTTGCGCCGCACCTCGAATTCGTCGACCTCGGCGGCCACGGCTACGCAAAAGTGCGCCTGACCGCCAACGAGATGCGAACCGAATTCGTCTGCATCCCGCGCCCGATCACCCGCAGCCCCGAACCCGACGGCGGCCCCCTCCGCTACCGAGTCGCCCACACCGCCAAGCTCTGGAAACCCGGCGGACGCCCCCACCTCGACGTACAGGTTCTCGAAGGCAACCCCGGCCTCTCGATCTGACCCGGGAACGCAGGCGCCCTCGCCTGCAACGCCGCCATGCGGCGTGTCCGCTACCACGCCTCATCTGTCAGTACCACCTGCGTTAGCGGGTGGGGTTCTGACCGCTCAGGCAGAAACACGACCGTTAGGGAGTGTGTCCTAGCTGAACCATATCCGACGTATCCGATCAACCGGACGCCTCCGATCTCGGCCCCACCTGCGGTAGCCGGTGGGGATTTTGCACAAGCCCGCACGTCAGTAAGGGCGGTACGCACAACTCAACCTATGTCAGTACCACCTGCCGTAGCGGGTGGTTGAACCCCAATCCCCAAAATCCGCAATCGCAAATCGCAAATCGCAAATCCCGCAACTCCCCTCCTTACGAAGGAGGGGTGGACGCCGCTTCGGCGGACGGGGTGGTTCTTTCGTTCGTAATTTCGTGTCTTTCGCATATTTCGCGGTTCCCTCTTCCGCCGACCCCGACACGATCAACAGCAACACATTCGAAATCGAATGGCCGCCCCACACCGGCAAAACGGTCATGATCCGTCCTACCGATGCATCAAGGTAAGACATTTGCCCCATTGCCTTACAATGGTCAAAAGTGCTACAAACATGATTGGAGGCATACATGGAAACTACAGCAACAACGAAGGGACAGGTTGTCATACCCTCTTCGGTTCGAAAAAGACTTGGAATCAAGAGCGGAACACGGATCAAAGTAGAGCTAGACGAGGAAAACGGACAGATAATTCTTCGGCCGATCACCCGAGAGTACATTCACAGTTTGCGCGGAAGGCTGAAGGGTAAAGGCCTGTTGGAGGAACTCGCGGCGGAAAAAGGGCGAGAACGGGTACGGTAGTTATGAAAAAGCCAAAAGCCATAGTTCTCGATTCATGGGCGATCATGGCCTTTCTACAGGATGAGCCGGCGGCGGAAAGGATCGCCGACTTGCTCGCCGATGCCCAGGAAAACGGGATTCCCCTGGGTATGACGGTCGTTAACGCTGGTGAGATCTGGTATATCGTCGCTCGACGTACATCCACCGCTGAGGCCGACCGTACACTTCGCCTCATCGAGGAGATCGGAGTGCGTCTGTTCGATGCAGATTTAGCCCTGACTAAGGTCGCCGCTGGGTACAAGGTAAAAGGAAACATCTCGTACGCCGATTGTTATGCTGCAGCACTCGCAAAACAACAAAAGGCGCATCTCGTGACCGGCGATGAAGAGTTCAAGCCGCTCGAATCAGACATTTCGATTCTCTGGCTTTAGTGTCGATGGAGTTACTTATGGAAGATAAATTCCGGACGAGCGAAGTTATACAGATCCTTGATGAAATCGGAGAACCAAACATTCGGTTTGAACCGGTTGGCAGCAGAAGAAATGATCTTGCGACTATTAATATAGGATCACATCCGACCAAAGGATCGCCGGC
>DAIOWA010000310.1:0-4394 GCA_036758705.1 Pyrinomonadaceae bacterium
GACGCCGGATTTCGTGCGGAGATGGACGGTCTCCTAAAGGATTTCGTCGGCCGCCCTAGTCCGCTGTATTTCGCGGAACGCCTGACGGAAAAACTCGGCGGAGCGAAGATCTATCTGAAGCGCGAGGACCTGAATCACACAGGGGCGCACAAGATCAACAACTGCGTCGGACAGATCCTGCTCGCACGTCGGATGGGCAAACAGCGGATCATCGCAGAGACAGGTGCTGGCCAGCACGGCGTTGCGACCGCCACCGTTTGTGCTCATTTCGGACTTGAATGCGTCGTCTATATGGGCACTGAGGATATGCGTCGGCAGGAGTTGAACGTGTTTCGGATGCGTCTTCTCGGAGCCGAAGTCCGCGGAGTCGATTCCGGCTCGAAGACGCTGAAGGACGCGATCAACGAAGCCTTGCGGGATTGGGTCACGAACGTGGATACAACCTATTACCTTTTGGGCTCGGCTCTCGGCCCGCATCCGTATCCGCTGATGGTCCGTGACTTTCAGTCGATCATCGGCCGCGAGGCTCGCGAACAGATCCTTGAGAAAGAAGGACGTCTTCCCAACCTGCTGATCGCCTGCGTCGGCGGCGGATCGAATGCGATCGGGCTGTTTCACGACTTTCTCAATGAAAAGTCAGTGAAGATGATCGGCGTCGAGGCCGGAGGTCGTGGTAAGGAGCTGGGCGAACATGCGGCTCGGTTTACAGATGATTCCGCGGTCGGAGTTCTGCAAGGTACGAAGAGCTATTTGCTGCAGGACGAAAACGGCCAGATCGCCGGTACGCATTCCATTTCCGCGGGCCTTGATTACGCTTCGGTCGGCCCGGAGCATGCATTTTTGCACGATCACAAGCGGGTTGAGTATACGTCTGTGACGGATACTGAAGCGCTCGAGGCGTTTCAACTTCTCTCGGAAACCGAGGGCATCATACCCGCTCTCGAATCGGCACACGCGATCGCCCAGGCCGTGAAGACGGCCGCCGAAATGCCTCGTGAATCGGTCATCGTTGTGAATCTCTCGGGTCGTGGAGACAAGGACGTTCACACCGTGGCGGAACTGTTGGGAGGTAGGCAATGAGCAGGATCGAGACCACCTTTCAGAAGCTCCGATCGTCAGGAAGCAAAGGATTTATCCCTTTCGTTTCCGCGGGAGATCCGGATCTTGCGATCTCGAAAGAGATAGTGCTCACGCTTGCGAGAAGCGGAGCGAGCATTATCGAACTGGGTGTGCCGTTTACCGATCCGATGGCCGACGGCCCGACCATCCAGGCTTCATCGCAGCGAGCGTTGGATAACGGAGTAAAGCTCTCGGACATCCTCGAAATGGTGAGCGATCTACGACGTGAGATCGATACTCCGATAGTGCTTTTCAGCTATTTGAATCCACTTTTTCGGTATGGCTTCGAAAAGTTGGCCGCGGACTCCGCAGATGCCGGCATCGATGGCGTCTTGGTGACGGATGCCGTCGATGAGGTCGCGTTCGTCGCCTCAACGATCCTCCAAAGCCGCGGTCTCGACCTGATCTCGCTCGTCGCTCCGACGACGACCGACGAGCGGCTCGCACGCATTGCCGCGAATGCATCTGGATTCCTTTATGCGGTCTCGAGGGCGGGTGTGACGGGTGCTCAGAGCGAGACAAGTTCGACGGCTGAGGAATTAGCGAACCGTGCACGCAAGTTCACAGACCTGCCTATCGCGGTCGGATTCGGTATTTCCACCCGCGAGCAGATCGAGGATGTTTGGCGATACGCTGACGCCGCCGTCGTAGGGTCGGCCATCGTTAAGGAGATAGAGCGCTCGATCCCCGATGAAAACACCATCGACCGCGTATACAAGTTTGTTCAGGAATTGCTGCCGCCGGCCGAAAATATTGGGGCGGAAATCTAGAGTCTTTAACTTTGTAATTTACCTATGCTTATCGTAATGAAACCCGATGCTACACCGGCGGACATCGACCGCGTCATCGGTATTGTCGAAAAACTTGGCTTTCGCGGACACGCGATGCCAGGAGAGAACCGTACTGCAATCGGCATAACCGGAAACAAAGGTTCTGTCGATCCAACCCATTTTGAGAATCTTCCCGGCGTCGCCGATGCGATTCGCGTCACCAAGCCATACAAGCTGATCTCGAACGATCTGCGGCCCGAGAAGTCCGCGATCAAGGTCGGCAATGCATTCATAGGCGACGGATCGCTTGCGATGATCGCCGGCCCGTGCGCCGTCGAGACGGTCGAGCAGGTTTTTAAGGTCGCTGAAGTGGTCGCGGCTAGCGGTGCGAAGTTTTTCCGAGGTGGAGCCTTTAAGCCTCGAACTTCACCATACGCGTTTCAGGGAAAGGGAGAGGACGGATTGAAGATCCTCGCCGATGTGCGCGATCAATTTGGTCTAAATATCGTCACCGAAGCCATGGACGAACGCGGGATCGACCTAGTTGCGAAATATGGCGACTGCATCCAGATCGGTGCACGCAATATGCAGAACTTCTCTTTACTGAAGTACGCGGGACAGACTCGCAAGCCGGTGCTTCTTAAGCGAGGTCTTTCGGCCACGCTCGACGAATTCCTGCTCGCCGCTGAGTACATAATGTCTGAGGGCAATTATGACGTGATACTTTGCGAGCGCGGAATTCGCACCTTTGCCGATCATGCACGAAATACTCTCGACATCTCGATCGTCCCGGCGATCCGACGGCTCTCGCATCTGCCGGTCATCATCGATCCGTCTCACGCCTCGGGCCATAACTACATGGTCGAACCTCTTGCTCGTGCCGGAGTCGCGGTTGGAGCCGACGGTCTGATCATCGAGGTACATCCGTGTCCGCAGGAGGCTCTATGTGATGGCGCCCAGGCCCTTACGCCCGAACAGTACTGTGATCTGAAATCCACAGTAAAATCAGTACACGACGCAATCTCCGCGAAGTAATCGTGTGTTGCGTAATTTAGTTTTCACGAAACGCAGCTTCGTATCCATTCGGCGAGACCTTCCTCGGTCAAACCGCCTTCGGCAAGGCGAAGTATTGTCGTAAACTTCGCCTCCGGTGTAGCATTGAAATTGAGGTCATTCAAGGCAAGGAAAGTACGCATGACGACCAACGCGGTTCGTTTGTTACCGTCGATGAAAGGATGATTTTTCGCGATCCCGAACGCGTAGGCCGCCGCCAAGGAAGCATGATCCGCATCGTCATTGTATGCGAATACGTTCTGCGGGCGCGCGAGGGCAGAAAGCAAGAGTCCCTCATCGCGAATTCCGTCGGACCCACCATGCTCTGCGATCTGTGCGGTGTGAATTGAGTAGACCGATTCCAAAATGATCCAGACCGGCTCGTTCATTCCGCAAGTTTCCTCAGTACATCCCGGTCTTCTCTCATTACTCTTTCCGCCACCTCCATTTGTTTTGCAACCGCCGGATCGTATGCGGTCAATTCAATCCCACGAGACGTTTCGATAGCGAAAAGCGTATCGCCTTTGGAAGCCCTTAAAACATTAAGAATTTCCTTGGTCAATACGACTCCCGCTGAACTTCCAATGGTTGTGATCTTTAGTTTCGTAGTCATTTCTACCTCCATTATCATTCTAACACACATTAGAACGCGAAAGTTAGAATATGAAAAAAAAATCCGCGACCGTTCCCGAAACGATCGCGGATCTGTTTTACGTTCGACGCCTTTTGCCTATCTCGCCAAACGATGCTTCAGTATACCATAGATCTGGACGTTGCAACATATAATTGCTGCAACAATTAACAGCGTCATCGGCACGAATCGGAACGCATCGGGAAGCACTGTGCCGATCGCCTGTCCAAGCATCAGCCCTAAAGTTACCCCAACCGCACCAACGACGATCCGCCCGACAATCCATCTCGAAAATCCCTGCTGATCTCCCGTAAACGGCAGAAAATAAGGAACCACAAGAAACACGACCAGCGTTACTAATTGCAGAGCCGTCGCAAAGCTCAAGGTCAGACTTGCCTGGCCAAGATCCATAGCTAGGAAGAACAATACGAACGTAGTATCCAGCGTGAACTGGCTCGCACTTTCGCTTTCCGATTCATTCGCGGCGACGATAAGGGTCGGCTCGGCGAACATCGCCCGAGTGCTGATGTTTTGCATTCTAAACCTCGTGTAAAACTGGACTATTTACGCTTCTTTGTCGTGCCTCTGAACTGCTTATACGCGACGCGAAACAGCTCTGAAAGAGCATTCGCCGTCTCGGGCGACAGGTTCTTATCGGCGCGAAGGTGAGCTTCGACGATCTCAGGAGTCGCCTCGTGCGGATAATAGATCACTGGCTCGACCTCGTTCGATGACGAGTTCTGCTTGTTCATGATCCGGTCCATCGGCATATCCAGCCAGCCGGTCAGCCGAGCGATCTTCGTCCGGCTCCAGCGACCAGG
>DAIOWA010000311.1:0-4390 GCA_036758705.1 Pyrinomonadaceae bacterium
ATGTGCCAAATCATCCGAATCACCACTCTCATTTTTCTTTTTGTAGCCGCGACTTACCAGCAGACATCTACATCGTCCGATAAATGGTACAAGGGCAACACTCACACGCACACCCTAAACACCGATGGGCGCGATATACCATACGACGTTGCGAAATGGTATCGCGAGCACGGGTATAACTTCGTCGTGATGACTGATCACGAATACATCACGCCGGTCGCGCCGATCAACGACCTGCTGGGAAGGACGGACAAATTCCTCGTCATCAGCGGTCAAGAGGTGACCGATCGCTCCGAGGAAAAACCTATCCACTCGAACGGCCTCGGACTCACGAAGATCGTGATGCCCAGCAAACTCGCAACGAAAGTCGAATCCCTGCAAAAGAACATCGACAACATCCGGGCGGCCGGCGGGATTCCACAGCTTAATCATCCCAACTTCGGCTGGGCGTTGTCGGCGGCAGAGATAAAGCAGCTCAAAGGTTTTCGGCTGATGGAGATCTACAACGGCCATCCGATGGTTAACAATCTCGGCGGCGGTCCCGCATTCCCTTCGGCCGAAGCGATCTGGGACGAACTCCTCACATCGGGGATGACGATCTTTGCTATTGGCGATGACGATGTTCACCAACTCCAGTCAAAGGGTGAAGCGATCGAAGCACTGCCGGGACAAGCCTGGATCTACGTCCGTGCCAGCGAACTTACATCCGCCGCAATCCTAACCGCGATCGACAAAGGCGATTTCTACGCATCAACCGGCGTCGAGTTGGCCGAGTATAAAGCCGATCGAAACCAGATCTCGATCAAGGTGAAGGCAACAACCTTCTCGAAATATCGCATCCTGTTCATCGGCAGCGGCGGGAAGATCCTGCAGGAAAACCCGGCACCAGACGCTGTCTACAAGATCAACGGAAACGAAGGATATGTCCGCGCCAAGATCCTCGAATCAAACGGCAAGCTCGCGTGGACTCAGCCGGTCTTTGTTGGAAAATAGCCTTTAAAAAGCGGGGGCAAGCCCGCCTTCCCTACTGTCACTTGCCAAGTAGACCCGCTTAATCGTACGAATTCAACACAACCAATCTCAGCCAGGAAGGCGGGCTTGCCCCCGCTCTTCCGCTAACCTTTCAACATTCCGCTTAGTGCCGCAGCGTCGAGACTGTAGACTTCATTACAAAACCCGCAGTTCATCGTCGCTCCGCCTTGTTCGGCGAGCATCGACGCGACCTCGTCTCGTCCCAATGCCTCGACCATCGTGATAGCTTTGTCGAACGAGCACGTACATTCGAACGCAACCTCTTTCTCGCCAAGTATCTCAAAAGCGATCTCACCTAATGCAATCTCGATCAACTGTTCCGGCCGCGTCTCGGCGTTGATGACAGTCGTCAGGTGCGGAGCGTGAGCGATCGTGTCTTCGATCATCGTGATCAAATGCTCGTTCGCACCCGGCATCATCTGGATCATCACCCCGCCCGAGGCAGCGACGTACGGCTCGTGGTTGTTCAGCAACACTCCCAACATCACCGCCGACGGGATCTGCTCAGACTTGGCGAGATAATACGCAAAGTCTTCAGCGATCTCACCCGACACGATCGGTACCGATCCGACGTACGGTTCCGGCCTGAATCCGATATCAAAACCCGCCTCGCGGATCACATAGAACATCCCTTTGCCGATAATGCCGCTCACGTCGAACTTGCCGCGGCCGTTCGCCGGAAGTTCAGTGACCGGATTCTTCACGTATCCCCGAACCTTCCCGTCAGCGTTCGCCTCGGCCGTGATACCACCAACCGGCCCTTCAGCCTCGATCTTGACCGTCAACCGGTCAAGCTCCTTCAGCGTCGACGCCATCATCAACGCCCCGGTCATCGTTCGCCCCAACGCCGCGGAAACCGTCGGCGACGTCTGATGCCGCCTGATCGCCTCGGCCACCGTGCTTGTTGTGATCGCCCCGAAGACCCGAATGTCACCACCCGCAGCAATTCCTTGTACCAGCTTGTCCATAGATTCAAGTCTTCTGGTTGGCTGATTGGAAGTCAACTCCAACAAACCCGATCTTGCACAATCGGTTGACACGCTGTTGCATCTGTGGCATCATACTTGGCCCGGGCTGTTGGCCCGATGTTCTTTGAGTTTCATCGACGAACGCGACTTGCCCGAACGACTGTAAGTTATTGAAAGTTCGTGTAAGTCTATGATCTTGTTTCACCAGAAACAGATCGTGAGTCGCGCTAGTGAAACGAAACATGCAGCTTTTATCCGTTTGTTGAAGCCGCATAACTGGTAAAATGGAGTTGGGAGAAATCGTAATGTCTACAGCCTTTGAAAAAACAAGATCGATCGCCCCGGGCAACGGATCCGCGGCACCGCAGCGAACCTTCGAACCACTTGGGTTGAATGCCCAAAAGGTCGTCGCCAAGCGATATTCGACCAGAGACGAGAAAGGCGAGCCGCTTGAGATGTGGGACGACATCGTGCGGCGCGTAGTCGGGCATGTTGCGACGGCGGAGACCGATGCGACCAAGCGCGATGCGTTCTATCAAGATATGAGCGCGGTGATGTTCGCGCGTGAGTTCATCCCGAACACGCCTTGTCTTGTTAATGCGGGCAAACCAAAAGGCCAGCTTGCGGCCTGTTTCGTTTTGAATGTTCCCGATTCGATCGAAGGGATAATGGAACACGCGCAGAACGTGGCGGTGATCCATCAGACAGGCGGCGGAACGGGAATGACCTACGAATTTGTACGTCCGGCGGGATCGATGGTGAACTCGACTCGCGGCGTCGCAAGCGGCCCGGTCAGCTTCATGAACATCGTCAACCAAACGACCGAGGTCGTGAAGCAGGGCGGCGTGCGGCGCGGTGCGAATATGGGAATTATGTCGGTCAAACATCCCGACATCCTTCGCTTTGTCCACGCTAAGAACGACCAGACGAGCCTGACGAATTTCAATATTTCCGTAATGGTTACTGACCTCTTTATGGAGGCGGTCGACAGCGGCACCTGGTTCCAGACCGAGTTCAAAAACGAACCGTGGACCGATGCGGTCTTCGATCCGGTCACGGGCACGGACTACGCCGTATACCGCCATACCGACGGCTCAACCGCGACATTTGCTGACAAACTGGCGTTCGAATCCGCAGATCTGTCCGAATACACGATCGAACAGGCCCCACTTCCGGGTATGATCTACGCTCCCGACATCTGGAACCGCATCATTGCGTCCGCGCACAAATATGCCGAGCCCGGGATCATTTTCATCGACGAAGTAAATCGCCACAACCATATGTCAGCGTCGATGGGCCCGATCTACGCGTGTAATCCATGCGGAGAGCAGATGCTTCACTTCAACAATTCCTGCAACCTCGGATCGATCGACGTCGCGAAGTTTTTCAAAGGGAACGCGGACGCCTTCGTCCGCGTGAAGGGGGCGGACAGGAATGTCCGCGTTCCAGCGATAGATTGGGATCGGCTTGGAGAGGTCGCTCGGCTTTCGACCCGGTTTCTCGACAACGTTGTTGATGCCGGCTACTTCCCGCTTCCCGAGATCGATGATGTGGTGAAGCGAACGCGGCCAGTCGGACTCGGGATAATGGGCTTTGCCGATCTGTGTCTCAAGCTTGGAATTAGTTACGGAAGCGACGAATCTATCGAGTTGATGGAGGAAGTAATGGGCTTCGTCCGTCGCGAAGCATGGATCGCGTCGATGCAGTTGGGAACTGAGAAGGGAGTCTTTCCCGAGTTCGAAAAGAATCGCGAAGCCTATGCGAAGTTTCTCTATGACGAGGTCGGCCTCTCCCGCGATGTTCCGCTGACCCCGCGAAACTACGAAGTCACCACGATCGCTCCGACAGGCACGATCTCACTCGTCGCAGAAACATCTTCAGGGATCGAACCGAACTTCTCATGGGCTTACGTTCGGCAAGACACGCTCGGGACGCGGACGTATGTTCACACGCTCGCGGCCGAGGCTCTTGGGATCGACGTCGATCAGACCGATGAGAATTCGATCAAGTACGCGGCTGAATACGTCGTTGAACATGAAGACGAACTTCCCGAGGAATTCATCTCAGCGATGTCGATAAGCTCGATCCAGCACGTAAAGGTACTTGCCGCCGCTCAGAAGCACGTCGACAATTCGATCTCAAAAACCTGCAACGGCGCGAAGAACGATACGGTAGAATCGGTCGATGAACTGTATCACCTCGCCCGCCAACTCGGCTGCAAAGCCGTTAGCTACTATCGCGACGGCAGCCGCGAGGGTCAGGTGCTGAATACGATCACTAAGGACGCGGCGAAGGGGCGACACAGCGACGCAGCGAGTGATGTCGAAGTCTCTGCGTCTCTGCGTCCGGCCGTCACCGCGTCGGAAAGAATGGAGCGTCCTCGCGAACTC
>DAIOWA010000312.1:0-4383 GCA_036758705.1 Pyrinomonadaceae bacterium
TCGCGTCGCTGTCGATCTGCCCTATAACCGCCTGACCAAAACCCGCCACAAATAACGTCAGAACCAAAAGCGTTCTTTTCATATAACCATCCGAATTCCTTACTCTGGGCCCGAAAGCCCACACTCTGAACTATTTCTTTTCCTCATCGCCGGACGGCGTGTTGTCCTCTTCGCCCTTGTCGGGGACATCATTACCTTCCGGAGGCTACGGAGCCTCTGCTTGCTCTTCGTTGATGTAATTGATCAGCCCCGCCTTCTTGCCGTTCTCTTCACCGTTCGGCGATTCCTCATCGAACACGTCGGTAACCGAGTAATTGCCGTCTTCGAAAGATGGAGCAGCAGCCTCCGGTTCATCGTCACGCCGCTTGCGGTCGCGAACGAAGAGTACGTAGAACACCGGTATGATGAACAGATTCAGCGTCGTCGAGACGAGCATTCCCCCGATCACCGCCGTACCCAGCGAATGACGAGCGAGAGCTCCGGCACCCGCAGAGAACAGCAGCGGCAACAGGCCGAAGATGAACGCAAACGACGTCATCAAGATCGGACGCAATCGCGTCTGTGCCGCTTTAATGACCGCCTCTTTCGGCGAAAGCCCTTGGGCGCGTAATTGATTAGCGAACTCAACTATCAAGATTCCGTTTTTACTCGACAATCCGACCAGCATTACGAGTCCGATCTGAGTGAAGATGTCGTTCGGCAGTCCGCGAAGGAAGTTGAACGCGAGAGCACCAAAGACCGCGAGCGGCACCGAGAACAAAATGATGAACGGGGCGATAAGGCTCTCGTACTGAGCCGCCAGGATCAGGAAGAGACAGAGAACGCCAAGGCCAAAGATCACATAGGTCTGGCTTCCGGCTGAGATCTCTTCAAGCGAGAGCCCCGACCATTCGTAACCCATCGTTCCGGGCAGAACGTTCTTTGAGATCTTGTCCATCGCGGCCATCGCCTGAGATGAGCTGTAGCCGGGCTTGGCGTTTCCGTTGAACTCGACCGAGCGGAAAAGATTGTAGTGAAAGATCACCGGCGGCGTCGTTTCATTCGAGATCCTAACCACGTTGCCAAGCGGCACCATGATGTTATCCCGCGAGCGAACGTAGTACTTCAAAAGATCCGACGGATCCGAGCGAAACTGCTCGTCCGCCTGAACGTACACGCGATAGTTCCGGTTGAACAGTTCGAAATTGTTTACGTACGCCGAACCGAAATTTATGCTCAGCGTCGAGAATATCTCGGTAAGATCGACGTTCAATGCTTTGGCTTTTTCGCGATCGACCTCGATCAAGATCTGCGGACTGTTCGCCTTAAATCCGGAGAATACGCCCATCAAGGCCGGATCCTGGCTCGCCGCTCCGGTTAGTTTCTGAGCCGCCGAGGTCGGCGACCGTTCCGCCGCCAAGATCCTGCAGCTGATAACTAAAGCCTCCGAAGTTGCCGAGTCCCTGAACTGCCGGCGGCGGAAAGCCTAGAACCATCGCATCGGTAATTCCAGCAAACGGCCCCTGCAGCTTTCCGAGGATCTCCATCACGCCTTGTCCGTGGCCGGTTCGTTCGTTCCATGGTTTGAGCGTTGCGAAGATCAAGCCCTTGCTTGAGCTGTTTCCCGTAAAGTTAAATCCTGTGATCGCGAAAATATCCGTTATCTCAGGTATCTTTTGCAGTTCTGCTTCAACCTTTTTGACGGTACCTTCGGTCTGCGCATAAGAGGAGCCTTCAGGTCCCTGTACGAGGACCATGAAATATCCCTGATCCTCCGTCGGCACAAATCCGCGCGGCACGAGCTGGTAGAGCAGGTATGTCAGGCCGAGAGCCCCGACGAATATCAGCACGACGACCCAACGCAGCTTGAGTACAAAACGCAAAATGGTTTCATACCTGTCCCGTACCCAATCGAGGGCCGTATTGAACCAGCCCAACCATCGAATGCCGTGCTGATTTTCTTTCATCAGCAGAACCGAAAGCGCGGGCGTCAAGGTCAACGCGATAAACGCCGAGATGCCAACCGAGATCGCAATCGTTACCGCAAACTGCTTGTATAAAAGTCCGGTCGTTCCGGGGAAAAAGGTTACCGGGACGAAGACCGCTCCGAGTACGAGGGTGGTCGCGATGACCGCACCCGCGATCTCGCGCAGCGATTCTTTTGCCGCTTCGAGAACGGAAGTCTTGCGCTCGTGAAGAACGCGTTCGATGTTTTCGATAACCACGATCGCGTCGTCAACCACTAGTCCGGTTGCGAGCGTGATCCCGAACAGCGTCAGCGTGTTCATCGAATATCCAAGCACGTGAAGCCCCGCGGCGGTTCCTATGAGCGAAACCGGGATCGTCACGAGCGGGATCAACGTGATCCGTACGCTCTGCAGGAACATGAACATCACAAGGACGACAAGAAGGATCGCTTCGACAAGCGTCTTCAACACTTCATCGATCGCGGCCCTGACCGGCGCCGCGTTGCTGAACGCGTTGCGGTACGTCAATCCGGGCGGAAACTTCGCCTGCATTTTCTGCATTTCCGCTTCGACGCCCGCGGCTATGTCCAGAATGTTCGCGTTTGGAATCGGCAAAATACCGATGCCGACCGAATTCTTCCCGTTGAATCGCAATAAGAAGTCGTTGTAGTTTTCAAGCCCAAGCTCGACGCGCCCAATGTCCTTTACCGTGACGACGTTGTCGGGCCCGCTCGAACGAACGACGACCTTTTCAAATTCCTCGGGTTTTGAAAGCCGTCCTTGTGCACGCAGATTGATCTGATACATCTGATCTTTCGCCTGCGGACGCTGGCCGATCTGGCCGGCCGGAACCTGAATGTTTTGCTCATTCAGAGCCCGCACGACGTCGGACGCCGTTATGCCGCGACGCGCCAGCTTTTCCGGGTCAAGCCACAACCGCATCGAGTATTTGCTGCCGCCGAAAACGATAATGTCGCCAACACCGGGAACGCGTTTCAGCCGGTCCTTTACATAAAGATCGATGTAGTTATTTACAAATTGTTCGTCGTACGGACCGGGATCAAATCCGTAAGCGCCGACGAAGTTGTTATTTACCTTCTGCACGCTGACGCCGACCGCCTGAACCTCAGGAGGCAGCTGCGGTTCGACGACGGAGACGCGGTTCTTGACGTCGACCGCGGCGAGATCCGCGTTTCTTCCGAGGTTGAAGTAGACGTTGATCGAGCTGACGCCGTTAGCGGTGCTGCTCGAGGTCATATACTTCATTCCCTCGACGCCGTTTATCTGCTGTTCGAGCAGCGACGTGACGGTCGTTTCAACGACTTCGGCGTTTGCGCCTGTATAAACGGCGGTTACCTGAACCGACGGCGGAGCTATATCAGGATAGTTTTCGATCGGGAGCTGGGGAATGGAAAACAAACCGACCAGCAAAACCAGGAACGAGCAGACCGACGCAAAGATCGGCCGTTCGATAAAGAAATTAAACATACTGCTACTGCGCCCCTTGCTGTTGCTGCTGGTCTGTTCTGCCTTTGATATTGATCGGCATCTTGTCGAATAAGTTCTGCGTGCCGGAGATGATCACTTCGTCTTCCGCCGTGATCCCCTCGAGTACGGGGAACAAGCTGTTTGTCGGATTGCCGAGTTTCACCGGAACTTGATGTGCGCTCCACTGGCCGTTTTCCTGCTTTGCGACAAAGACGAACTCCTGGCTCGCAAGCCGCGTGATCGCCGCTGCCGGAACCCAAAGGCCGGAGTCCTGCGACCAGATGATCCGCGCCTGACCCCATTCGCCAACGCGGATCCGCCCGTCGGGATTTCCGTATTCGGCCTTGATCAAGATGGTCTGTTCGTTTCCTTCCGCACCTGGTGCCACAAAGAAGATCCGGCTCGGACCAAGCTCACGTCCGTCAGGCGCGATCAGTTCGACCGGCATTCCGGTCCGCAGTTTTGCGGACTTCTCTACCGGGACGAAGATGTATGCTTCGAGCGGCTGATTGACCGTGATCGTCATCAGCTGCGTGGTAGGCGACACGTAATCCCCGACCTTCACCGGAATATCTCCGACAACTCCCGAGAAAGGGGCGGAGACATCGTAATAGCGAAGCTGAGCCCGCTGCTCCGACAGTTCCTCCGTCGCCTGTTTCGCGTCCGTCTGGAATTGAGCGATCGTCGCTTTCTGAGCCTGTATCTGAGCGTTTATCGCACCGAGACTCGCGGTCGCCGTTTGATGATTGTTCTCGGCGATGTCCAGTTCCTGGCGGCTTACGACTCCTTTGCCTTGCAGCGATCGCGTCCGGTCGAGTTGGATCTTTGCGAGCTTCAGGTTCGACTCGCGTGCGATCTTGTCAGCTTCCAGCGACGCCAACTGGGCACGGGCCTGGTCCGTCGCCCTTGAGCGCGACTCGATCCCGACCGCCGCCGAACGAACCGCAGC
>DAIOWA010000313.1:0-4373 GCA_036758705.1 Pyrinomonadaceae bacterium
CGCAAGTATGGAAGCCGCTGCACGTTGCGGTCGGTCCAGAAGTCCTTCACGATGCGGTCGTTCGGTTCGTTTCGAACAGGCAGCAAATAGTATTCGCGGATCCGCTCATTATAGGCCTCGGCATATTCGGCCGCCGTGATCAGGCTGCCGCTTCGAAGCAGCTTATAGGTATAGAAGTCCGTGAAGCCTTCGCTGAACCAATAGAGATCTTGCTCCGGTTCGGGCATTCGTCCGAGCCGTCCGGGGATCCAGTTATGTGCGTATTCGTGGGCAAGCAAACCTCGGAGCCGGCTGACCGTTGCATTCGGCGTTGCGAAAAGTGCGAACGAATCGGTCAGTCCCGTTCCTCCGAATGAAAGAGCTTTCGGGCCCTCGTCCGTCTGAACAAGCGTGACGAGATAATACTTCTGTGTATGATCGCCGAAGAAGTCTCGTTCGGTTTCGATCACCTTGCAGATCATCTCGGCAAGTTCCGCGTCGGTGAACTGCCATTTGCCGCGGATCGCGATATTTACATCGTTGGCCTTCGCCTTGGTTGTTGTGATCCGGAAGTCGCCGGCGACGAAGATGGCGGAAAGCAACTCCGAAAGTTTTGCCTGGAATTTTTGTTTTCGCCGCGAGGTGCCGAAGCTGTTGGCGACCGTCCACGATTTTGCGAATCCTTTCCATTCGATCGAGATCTCGTTGTCGGCTTGCTCGTCCCATTCAGGCAGCACCCAGACGGCGTTGCCGATCCAGTGGATGTAACTAGCGTCCGTGACGGGTCGGTACCGGACCGCATTTGTCAGCGGGCCCTGAAAATCCTGGGAGATCTCGTATGTGACGATGATCTTTTGGCCGGGCTGATGTGTAAGTGTTTTGACGAATGGCTTGTCGCTGTCGGCGAGAGTCGTCCCTTTCGAAACCGACAGATTTCGGATCGCCCTGAACAGTTCCTGCTGTCCGCCCCATTCGTTTGGCAGTACGATGTTCGTCGAACCATCGGCGTCCCCCGCGAATGTGACACTCACGTGATACGCCGATCCTACGGGTTCGACCGCGATCTTTAGTTCAGCCGGTTTTGCCGAAACGGCTGCTGCGGTGACGATCAATAGGAAAGTGAATAGAAAGGTTCGCCCAAGCATACTTGTCCTTAACGCGTAGGTTCGCGATCTGTTCGATCATACGGACGAAATATCCTGGAGAAATGGGAAGATCAACTAGTGTGGTCGTGGACGATCCGCCAGCCCTCTTTGAATTTTCGAAAGATCAGCGTGAACTTTCCGCCGGGATTGTCTTTTTCACGTTTAAGCGACCAACTTCCGAGAACGACCGCAGCATCCTTCGACAGTACAGTGATCTCGAGATCGGAGAACGTCAGCGTGCCCATCGCGGCTTTGTCTGGATAACTCTTCTTGTAGTTGTCGAGTGTCGGCTGCCAGCCTTTGGTGACGCGACTGGATACGAACGTGAGTTGATCCGACTTCCAATAGCCTTCCATAAACGCCGGAATGTCGCCGCGGTTCCAGTCGATCGCCTGTTTGTCCATCACCGCGCGGATCTCCGCGGCGCTCTTGGCTTTCTGAGCGTCGGATTGAGAAAAGGACGTCATACACGTCAAGAGGATGAAGACCGATAGGAAGATCAATTTCATATATGAAGAAGTTTCACGCAAAGACGCCAAGATCGCAAAGAGGTGATTAATCTATCCAACACTTTGCGTGCTTTGCGCCTTTGCGTGGAGTTTCTTCGGTCACACCGAATCTCGACAGCACTAGGATGCAAAAGAAAATTTGGCTTAAGCCGGGACGAGTTTTGGGCTCGCCGGGCGGAAATAGAGATTCGTCCACAGGATCGAATAGGCTGAGACAGCGAGCAATGCGAACAGAGACGCCGACGGTACGAACAATGAATTCATCACGATCAACGCGAATGCCGTCACGATCACTCGCAGATTCTCAGATGCCAAGAGCCACGGCTTTGCTTCGAGGATGCCGCTCCAGTTGATGATGTGCCACCAAAGCAGAACGGCGCCGATCCAGCGTTGGCCGGTGTTCCAGCCGAACAGATTCGAGATAACACCGAGCATCAGCACGACACCCACTACGAGTTGGACGATCAGAAAGACACGCGAATTCTCGAACATCGGCGGGCGAAATTTGATCTGGTTTTCGGTCGTGATCTCGACCATCTCTTTTGCCTCGACGCCCGGCGGACGCCATCCGGCGGGCATGAACCATACGCGGATCTTGTCCCACAAGCGTGGCGTAGCACGCGCGAATTTCCAGAGCACGATGAAGAAATGAAGGTTGATCCGGACCGGATTCCAGCTTTTGGGGTGATCGTAAATGCCGAAGACTACCTTTTCCTTTTCTTCCGCGAAAGAGCCGAACATCCTATCCCAAATGATCAGAAACTCGCCGAAGTTCTTGTCGAGGTAAGGGAAGTTCACGCCGTGATGTACGCGGTGATGCGACGGCGTCGTGAAATATTTCTCGAACCAGCCGAGCTTTCCGATGAACTCGGTATGATGCAGAAACGCGATGAACAGGTGAATCCCGCTCATCATATATATGTGCAGCGGTTGGAACCCGATCAACGCGAGTGGCCAGAAGAAGAGGAACGAACAGAACCGCTGCGTCACGCTCGCGCGCAGGGCGACCATGAAGTTCATCTCTTCCGCCGAATGATGCGGCGAATGGGCAGCCCACATTATGTTGATCGCGTGGCCCCAGCGATGGACCCAGTAGAAGATGAAATCGACACCGAGTAGCAGCAGGATAAACGACCACCAGTTCAACTCGATCGTGAACAGCCGGAAGTTATCCCACAAATAGCCGTAGACCACATACACTCCCGCCGCAACCAAAACATTCACCGTCTGGTTACCAAGAGCAGTTCCAAAGTTTGCGATCGCCTCAGGAAACGATACATAATCACGCCGCCACACGATCGCTGCCCCCACCTCAAGCAGAACGAAAAACAACGCGATCGGCGTGAGGTATGTGTAGATGTTCGTGTCCTGCATTGTTGGCCCGAGTCTCGGTAAGGTGACGACAATATAGTATATTTTCGGGATGCCGCCAAAGAAGATATCCAGACGGGAACTGCTTGAAGGCGTAGCTCTAGGCTCAGTCACCGCTTTTCTCGGTCCGCTTGGATGCTCCGTATCCGATCGACCTAAGATCACTGAGGTCAAGGATATCTGGGCGCTTGATCTCGCTGAAGCCGCGGCGAAGATCCGTGCTCGAGAGTTGTCACCAGTTGAGGTAACACAGGCGTGCCTCGACCGAATATCAGAGGTTGACGGTAAGCTCAACTCCTTTATCACCGTCGTCGCCGAATCGGCGCTCGAGCAGGCCCGAGCAGCCGAGGCAGCGATCTCACGCGGCGAATGGCTCGGCCCGGTGCACGGCATCCCGATCGCCCTGAAAGACAATATCGATACCGCCGGGATCAAAACGACGGCAGCGAGTGCGGTTTTCGCGGATCGAGTTCCACAAAAGGATGCTGCCGTCGTCACAAAGCTCAAGTCAGCCGGAGCGGTGATCCTCGGCAAGCTGAATATGCATGAGTTCGCCGGCGGGACGACGTCCGCGATCAGCAACTACGGCCCGGTTCGGAATCCGTGGAACCTTGAACATATCGCGGGAGGTTCGTCGGGTGGGAATGGAGCAGCTGTGGCTGCAGGACTATGTTTCGGATCTGTCGGAACGGACACCGGCGGATCTATTCGCATCCCCGCCGCCTGCTGCGGGATAGTCGGGCTGAAGCCGACCTATGATGTCGTTGATACCGAAGGATTAGTTTATGTTTCGCGTTCATTCGATCATATCGGTCCGATGTGCCGGACAGTGACCGATACTGCCTTGATGTTCCAGGCGATGACCGATCACCCGGCGGCTCATGTTTCTGATGCCGCATCGCCCCGATTGACCGCGAGTCTCAGAGTTGGTTTGTTGCCCTCAAAAGTCCCGTATTGTGACGCCGAGGTTGAGGCCGAGGTTCAGACGGTCGTGAGCAACGCGATCGACGTGATCCGTTCGCTGGTCGCCGAAGTTCGCGATGCCGAGATACCGATGCCCGAACTGGGAGATGTCATCGGCTTCGAGGAGTATTCATTTCACGCCTCTACCCTTGAATCGTCGCCGCAACTTTACGACACACGAACACGCGAGAATATTCTGGGCGGCAAAAAGGTCGGTAAAGCCGAGTATGATCGAATGCTCCGGGAACTCCGAAAGCACCGAGAAACGATCGACGGAGCGTTCTCGGATGTCGATCTGGTAGTTTTGCCGACGCTCTCTACGCTTCCCTTAAAGATCGCGGAAGCGACCGATCCCTTCGCGCTCAACGCTTGCACGTTTGCTTTCAGTATTGGGGGCTTGCCGGCT
>DAIOWA010000314.1:0-4372 GCA_036758705.1 Pyrinomonadaceae bacterium
CGTTAGGAAGGGTCAGGAAGGAAATTCGATGTTTGCGATCATTCGCGGGTCGGTGAAAGTGCAGCTTCCCGACGGCGCCGGTTGGCGGACGATCAACCAACTCGGGCCCAACGATTTCTTCGGCGAGATGAGCCTTCTAACCGGCGAACCGCGCAGCGCCAACGTCGTCGCCGAAGAAGAGACGGATGTTATGCAGATCCGCAAGACCGCAGTCAAACCCATCTTTGAGGCAAATCCTGCACTAATGGATTCGATCTCTGCGATCGTCGAGGAACGCAAGAAGCTGCTTACTCAGGAAATACTCGAACAGACGATGCGGCCCGGCAGAGCCGAATCCGGGATGATGTCGGCGATCAGAAAATTCTTTGGTATCGGCGAATATTAGCCAATGTTTCTATCGTAGATGTCGTGTAGGACGTCTGTGATCGGCTGGCGATTTGCGTATTCTTCTTCCTTGGAACCCTTCTTCACTTTCTTTTTCTTTCCGTTTTGGTCAAGGTTAGCTGACTGTGAAAACGCAGCTTGGATCGTCGCGTGCTGAGGCGGAACTTCCTGATAGGTCGGAGCTTCGGTCCGCCCATGTTCCTGACTCTCGTCGCTAGCCGCAGGAAGCTCGTGGCCGTTCGAATTGAAGGGTTCGCCCGTCGCGAAGGCGGTTCGACTAGCTTCAAGCATCGAGTGGCCACGAATTTTTCTCGCCCGCTCAAGGGCTCTGACAGCGGCCGAGGTCAACGGAGCGTCCGCCGGTTCCCGCTCGATCTTGCGTAGGATCTTGACGTAGTTGCGAAGCTCAGGCGTCGGGTAGACGTATGAAAGCTCGTCGCCAGTGGGATTTTCGACGACCGGAGCGAGGTGATTTACCGCGGCCTTGTGGTCGCCGATCTTGTTGTACAAAGCTCCGAGGGCGAATCGCACCAACGGCGGTGCGGCGCTCATTCGATGCAGGATCTCTTCACCACGTGTTATCGTCTCGTGAACCTCGAATCCGTACCAGCGTCGATCATCGCTACGCAGTATCTCATTAGCCGACAGGTAAAACTCAAAGATCTCGCGAGTCTCGTTTCGCGGCCCGGCCGAGAACATACGGATCACGAAATAGGCAAAGATGCCGAAGAAAAATATCACGAACACAGGTATGTTCGTGACGATCAGCATCGAGGCAATAACGACCACGGCGAGAGCGTATTGCCCTTTCTCCCTGATCGCGTGCGGGAGCCTCTTCTGAAGCTTATTTTCGCTCAAGCGTCTTTCCTTTCTTCGCTGTCGATGATCGTATCTTCCTCTTCGACCACTTCCTCGGGCACTTCGGCTGACTCGGCTTTCGCGCCGTTTTCTCCGTTAGCCCGGTGCTCTTCGGGCTTGGCAGATTCCTTTTTGTCCGAATCCATCTTAAAGCCAAACTCCGCGAGAAAATCCATAACCTTGTCGGCAACTTTGTACGGCGAGTTCACGACGAAGCTGAGTGTCTCGGACAGAGCCATGCCTTCCAGCGTCACAAGTTCGGCCATCTTCTTTTCGAGCGGCAGGTCTTCGAACCGTTTCCGGTAATCTTCGGCCTTGTCCTTTTCCTCTTCAACAGCGGCTGGTTTTTCTTTGGTCATTACTACTATTTCTCCGGCCTTTTCGATCTTTGCATGGCAGGCGATCCGCCAGCCTTCCTCGAGTTTCGCTTCATTCTCAGCCGCGGTTTTCTCGGAAAGAAACTTGGATCCTTCAACGATCTGAACCTGACAAAAATGCTCGCCGGTCGCCGGGACACATTCTGATTCAAACTTCACTCCGAAACGCTTTGCAGCGTCGGACAGATAACTGCCTACAGCGACTAAACCTTCTGCGTCCTCACGCTCAAATCGTACTTCAGCGTCACTCATAAAACTCTAACTGCCTACCGACGACCGGACACGAACTCTTGGCTGTGCACCGGACGGGGCAGTGTGCAGGTCGCCGGTTTTCGTCTGACATTCGGCACACGTTCCCCACATTCTCAGGCTATGATGCGAAAGCTTGAATCCGAATTTGTCCGCCATTTGATCCTGCAAAGCTTCGATCTCAGCCGACACAAACTCGATCACCTTACCGCACTCCGCACAGATCATATGATCGTGATGCTCGTGCTTGAAGTGATGTTCGTAATAGGTCTTGTTATCGCCAAAACGGACCTCGCGTGCGAGGCCGGCCTCGGTCAGGAGTTTGAGAGTGCGATAGACCGTTGTGTGGCCGACAGACGAATCCTGCTTTTGAACCAGCCAGTAGAGATCTTCGCTTGTGAGGTGATCTTCAGTACGCAGGAAGATGTCCAGGATCAGATCACGCTGGGCAGTCTTTCGCAAGCCTGCCTTTTGAATGTGCTCCAGGAAGATCTCCTTCTCTTCAACAAACTCTTCCTTTTTCTTCACCATGTTAGTGCTAAGTCTAACACCCGGTTTTGCGTTTCGCCACAGAAATTGCGGTGAGGAGTTCGGCTGTGTGTTCGCCGCCAGCCAGTTTTACAGATCTTTCCGCAAGGTCGAGATAGATCGACCGGATCGAATCATCGATCGTCCCTTCGAAGGCAGCGAGATGTCTTTCCAGAGCCGCCGAATCGCCCCTGACGAATGGGCCCGTAAGCGCCTGCTCAGTCGAACGTTCTGCGAGATTGGCGACGGTACTCTGAAGAAGCGGAAATAGGATTCGATGGGCTTGCTCGCGATCGAGGCCGCATTTCGAGAGCATTTCGATCGCGGCATCGAAAAGGGCAACAACATTTCCGCTCGCCATCACCGCCGACGCGTGATAGAGCGCTTTGAGCGACGTTTCGATGGAAAAGTGCTGACCGCCAAGTAGTTCGACAATTCGTAGTGCGGAGGCGACAGCGTTCGAATCTCCTTCGACGCAGAAATACGAGCCTAAAAACCTTTCAGAGCCGAGTTCCGCATCGCTTATCGAAACAAGCGGATGCATTGATCCAACGGCAGCATTCTTCTCTCGCAAGATCGAAAGTTCATCCGACGACAGTGATCCGCTAAGGTGGAGCACTACTGAGGGGAGTTTCGCAAATTTGGCGAGAGAATCTGCAGTCGAACGGATATCCTGATCGGCTGTCGCTATCAGGAGGACGTCCGACTCTATCGCATCGATCGAATCGAATAAAACCAACCTTTGCCGGTCCAGCCCATCCGCCGCTGGTGGATCCGCGCGATAGATCAGTCGATCGATCGGAACCCCGGCCCGAGAAAGAGCTAAGGCTAAGGCCCCGCCCGCTCGTCCGATGCCAAGAATAGAAACTGAACGCACGAGGCTAAAATACAGGCAGGGCGAACCAAAAGCAAAAATTTACGCCAGTGACAGCACAGCGGATTCGATATCAGCTTCGGTGAGGAACGGCTCGTCGTCGGAACCGCGAACGTTCGAGCTCTGATTCACGTGGGCGTTGGCAAGGCGAAATGCCCGGGCGTGGTCGCCGTTCCATTCCGCGGGCTTCGCACCGGTTCTCACAAACGTTTCAACGTCGAGAATACTCTTCCTCAAGGCGTCTTCTTTGGCTGTCTTCGAAAGCCCAGCGAGTTCATTGACTGCTGATTGCAAACCATCCGAAAGCCGTTCAAGATGTTCGTCAATTGCCAAATGTAGAGCGAGAGTGAGATCGGTCACGATCGACTCCCAACTCTGGCGCGATGCAATTTCAAATCCGCAGGCGCATCGTGTTTCATTCGCAAGCAGTTCCTGTGTCTTTGCCGAGCAGTCAAGCCGCTTTAAGTTCGTGAGCAACGTAGTGATGTTTGTCGCGGACAAGTCGCTCGAAACAAGGTCGCAAATATTCCTGTAGAACCACCAATCGTTGCTTTCGAAAAGCTCCGCAGCTTTTTCTTGAAGGTCGTGCGAACGCATCACAGAATCGTGCTCGTCAACGTAGTGTGAGATGAACGCAGACTGGAACTTTGAGAAAGTATAGCCGATCCGGCGAGAGTGTTCTTGATCGGGAGCAGATCCAAACTCTGCGATCGCAGCCAAGGCCTCGGCGCGCGCCGCCTCGACCAACGAATCGTTTGACGCCGCCGCCGTGAGTACATACCGTTCGACCCGTCCGCGTTCCGCAAAGCCTTCAAGATAGTTCCGGACCGTTTCAAGATCACGTTTTGCTCGCTCGAAGCTCTCGGGTTCATCCTGAAACGTTTCGGAAATACGGCCGAGACATTCCTCAACCGAACTCTGTCCATCCAGATATTTTCGAAGAAGCGACGCCGAGGCTCCGAGCGTCCGAGACGCACGCGTGACCGATTTCCAGATAACGGTATTCAGCGATTCTTCGGGAACGTCGTTGAAATGGCCGAGCACGCGTGCTGAGTCCCATTCGGACAGCCACGCCGTTGCACCTTCGCGAAACTTTACGAGA
>DAIOWA010000315.1:0-4365 GCA_036758705.1 Pyrinomonadaceae bacterium
ACGTTCGCAGGATCCGCACCTGAACCGTCAAGGCTGCCGTCGAGCCGTACTCCGCAAGGGGTAGATACCGCAGCGGTACCTGAACCTGAGGCACATCCGGGCAATTTCGCTTTGCTGTCGGCCAGGCTCACTCTAATTCCGGTCTTGTTTGCGAACCTCTCGGCCTTCATGATGTCGCCGTCAACGGTGGCCGCTGAAACTGCTTCAACAGTTCCACTGTTGTTCACCAGATCGCCGCCGTTCGCATCCGGAACCGCTTTTCCGCGTCGGATCATTTCCGATAGGTCCGGACTGCCGGCAACTTTCAACGGCAGCTTCAGCTCGGGAACCTCAGCCTGCAGATTTCCGTCAAATTTCGCAGTTTGCGAAAGAAAACTGGTATTGCGCTTACTGGACGGAAGATCGGGGTCGGAAGCAAAAATATTCGGAGTGCCGTTGAGCACGCTTCCCTCGGTCGGCAGCAATTGTTTATTTACGCCGGACGCATTCTTGATGAATGTCTGGTTATTTGTATTATCACCCGTATATCCATTTCGCCAGCTCTGCGTGACGATTTGGCCGTGTGCTGTCACCCTGGAATCAAAGTAGACACCGTCACTACCGGGCGAGATAAAAAAGTGTCGATTGGAATGAACGCGCCCACCGAAACTGAATAGCGGGGGGCGGAAAAGCTCGAGGTCGTCCTCGTAGAACACACCAAACTGGAAAATAGGGATTCGGTTGTTGAGAATATTTCGTGTCAGCTGAACCTGCGTTCGCGTGTTGCCATCAGTAGCCGTTGTTCGAAGGCGCCAGTTGTCACGAAGCGCAAACAGCCCGGAATACGGACCGCCGGAGAGAGTTTCCGAGCGGCTCTTGGATGTTTGTTGAAGTTCCTGAAGAAAAGTGAACTGGCCGCCATCCGCGATCACCAAGCCAGGGACAGTGCCGTTGCGCACTCGATCTTGATCAAAGTTTGTCGGACTCAGCTTTGTCTCGAAGATCTTGTTGAAGTTCCGCGTCATCATCTCAAGACTGCCCTGTGCTGCGTAGAACGTCCGGCCTTCCGCGGCCTCGTTCCCACTCGCGGCGGCCTCAGTCGCAGTTCGCGTCAAAGCCAGTGCAACGAATGCACCAACTAATGCAAGCACGAAGAGGGCCAGAATGACCGCTGAACCTTTTTCGCTTTTCTTCCAGGTTTTTCTTTTAACAAACATATAGAAACCTCAACAATTAGTTTGCGTCGTAACCCAAGTTTCGGGTCGAGAAAGTTGACGTTAACGTAGCTCGAAAGGGCTGCCGGTTTGGGGCCAGTTCGGTACTTCGCGATGAGATCGTGAATCGGACCTGTCTGACGGCCTGAAGCATGGCTTCCTCATCGTCGGCATTTCCCGAAACGCCATCGACCCCGGCGCTGGGATTGTTCGAAACACTTCCGTCATCCATCACATACTGGATCTGAAAATCCTCGACATTGTAGACAAGGGGTTCATCGATGAACGGTACTGCGGGGATGGTTTGGTTGTTTCCGTATTTTCTGCGAGTTAGTGTTCCATCTGCAGCAACAAAGTAGGTGACCATATTCACTCGGTGGAGGCTCGCCGGAACTGTAATACCCCTTAACGGTCCGGTCGATCCGGTTAGGTTGAGATTTAGTGGATCCCCATTTGCGAACTGGATCTTATTGGTTCCGCTGAGGCCAGTTGCCATCCCGAGTGTTGAACCTGTATTTCCGTTAATCACATAGACGTCGAATATCCGGCAAACTGAATTGCTGCCGTCGATCGGCACGATCTCGTCAATGCCTGAACCGTTTGTGGTAGCGGCGTTAATACTCAATGGAGCGGAAACCGCCGCACCCGGCGCACCGATGGGATTGAAGGTCGAGTCCTTGAACAAAAACGTGATTTGATCCGTTCGGGTCCCCGGAGTCGTATTGATCGTGTTCAGCGTGATGTTGTTTCCCGATAATACTGGAGGCACGGTGTCGCGTGTCGTGTCAAAGTCGTTTGGAATCCCGACAAGTGCCGTTATGCGGTTGTCAGGAAGGACCACGGCGCTCTTCAACGGATAGCCGTACCCCGCGTTGTAGGTATCCCGTCCGATGAGATTCATTGCCACCCGCAACGTTTTCGAAAGCTCAACTTCCTGATTAACCGTCGTCCTCCCGCCGCGTGCAACTTGAAGGATCCCCCACATCATTCCAGTAACCAGCAGAAAGATGGTCATTGAGACGATCATTTCCAGCAATGTGAATCCTGATTCTGATCCTGTGGATTTTTCCAATTCCGATCTTTTTAATTTCCCAAACATGAATTTACCCCTAATCCGCAACCGTATAGTCGGTCAAAACAGTGAAGACCTTTTCCTCAAGCATGGTGCGAGGCCCAAAATAGCGGACTGTGATCTCGACCTGACGCATTCGAGTTGCCCACAGACCCGGTACAGGGCAGATCGCGGAAGGCCGATCGGGATCACACACGTCAGTGATCACTATCCTTCGCGTGAATCCTTCGATAACACCGCCGGTATCGTCTGCAGTGCCAACGACCTCATCCGGTCCCGCACTCGCATACACGGGCTGGAACCCTGTGACGAAGATTCCTCGCGGGGCGCTCGTCACCGGGTCGGGATTCGAGCCGACATTGCCGATCGTTATCCATCCAAGGCGATTTGCATCGGTTTCCTTAGCCGCCATAATGGACTCAATAGAGCTCGCTGCAATATGGCGGGCTGCGATCTGTTGCTGCTGACCGCGCGATTGAAAGATGCCCGCGGAAAGCGCTGACAAGTAACCGAGTATCCCGACGAGAAAGATGACCAGGGCCACCATTACATCGATATATGAGAATCCCGCTTCAGCAACTCGATTCGATTTTGTAGCTCGCGTCATATTTACCTTGGCGAGAAAGTCGTACCGTTGTAACTCCAGAATCTAACCGCCCCGCTTCCACCTGAAAGGGTGATCGCACGTACTTGATTTGGATCAGATGTCGTGCTGCCAGTGCCCGGAGGGAATACGAATAAGGTTGCACTTATAGGTACGTTCCCGGCATTCACAACGCTTCCGTCACTGCGAAACTTCAGCGCCCAAACCGTATTTCCCGATATCGCTGTACTCCCCGACATATGGCCGATGGAGTCAACACCAAAGACCGCCGGGGGATAGTTGGGTGGATTGGGCCGTCCAATCCCGAACGGGCTTACATCCATACGAAGAATGCTTGACGACTCTATCGGAATTCGCTTTACAAGCGTATCGGTGGCAGCACCGTTCCCGTCGATAATGAGTATCGCCGAATCGACCGTGTCGATCTCTAATCGGATCGTCCGACGCTGATTCAGCGCCATTTGGCTCGCCTCGCGCATCAGATCCATGATTCGCAGAGCCTGTTCTTCGGACTTGTAGATGATCCGGTGCCTAAAGAGGTAGGGAACCGCGATGGCACTCATCGTGAAGATGATCGCTACGACGATGAGTACTTCGACAACCGAATAGCCTCCACTCCGGCAACTACGCCTTGGTCCGTGTTTAAGATGTTGCATAGATTTGACCCTGGATGCCCTGCTCTGCTGTGCGTTTCGAGTAGGATCGGGTGGTTCAGGTGGCGGGGTGCTCAAGCACCGGGGCGCAGGATGCGCACCAGAGGTTATACCATAGGGAGTAACTATGGTCAATGTTTTTTTACATTGTTTAACGAAATGTAGTCAAAAGCAGGTATCGGGGACGTTTTCGAGGGTCATTTTCATCAAATGATCAACGACGGCCTTGAAATCTCCGCCGGATTCTTCGAAGACGCGGAGTTGTTCGTCGGCAGAGGTGCCGCGGTCGAGGATTGTGTGGATATGCTCGATCTCTTTTCGGGATCCAAGGGGATCGACAACTTCTTCAACGAATTCGAGCAGTTCGCGGATGAGGTCTTTTACGGGGACTTCTTTCTGCTTGCCAAGGTCGAGCAGCATACCGTCCAGGCCGTAGCGTATCGCACGCCATTTGTTTTCCTGGATCAGCCGGCGGTGGTAAAGGCGGAATCCGAGATTCTTTTCGATGAGCAGGTTTAGCTTGGCGACTATCGCCTGAAAAAGGGCGGTGACGGCGATCGTGTCGTCAACCCTCGTTGGGATATCGCATATCCGGAATTCCAGCGTCGGAAACTTCGCATGCGGACGGACGTCCCACCAAACCTTAGTGCCATCTTCAATGCAATGCATTTTGACGAGAAGATCAACGTACGATTGATATTGCTGAAAGGATTCGAAATGATCGGGGATGTCGGTGCGCGGAAACTTTTTGAATACCTCGCTCCGATACGATTTCAAGCCCGTATTGAACCCGAGCCAAAAAGGAGAACTCGTCGTCATTGCGAGAATGTGCGGAAGAAAATA
>DAIOWA010000316.1:0-4350 GCA_036758705.1 Pyrinomonadaceae bacterium
AAGATCATCGCCGGCAATTTCACCCCCGGCTTCCAAACCCCCGCAAAAGCCTACGGCGCCGACCTCATCCTCGAGATCGAAAGGGTCACCCGCGAAGACATCTGACAAACCGACCGATCACGGTGTAACAAATCTTCTGAAATCATTTGCGGCTTTCGGTCTTATATATAAGCAAGGCCGGGTTCAGGTGCGCTGAGACAGGCGAATAGTTCGACCTGTCTACTGAGCTTTACGCACCCCTTGACCTCAAACAAGGAGAATAATGAAAGCAAGAACACTACTCGCCACTATCGCAACTCTGCTGCTTCTATCATTTGTATCGACCGCAACGGCACAGTTTAAAATATCGATTCCAAAGATCCCTAAGATCAAGAAGGAGACGCCCGCAGAGTCTAGAGAAAGCACGACCACGAACTCTTCACCGCCTTCCAGCGAAGGGACCGCCCCGCAAGCGTACAACGAAACAGCCTTCCGGGCTTTCGCTCAAAAAAGGGAGCCGCTATTTGGCTTCGTGCCGTGCTATGCGAAAAAGCACAAACTCCGGCTTCCGGATCTCGTTATATACACGGACTACTATCCATATCCCGCCTTTGATCGCTATTCGCCGCTTCAGGAGCAGGTCGCCGAAAAGCGCAAGGCACTGGCCGACCTCGAACTGGAACTAAAGCGAAAATTTGCAACCCGTCCGAATACCGGAAAGGGCCCGGATGCGAACCCCGCGATCTGGGAAGAGATCACGACGAACCGCGACGAGTATATTACGTGCGCCCTTACCGACTTTGAGGAAAAAAGTGAGGATGCGAGGGTGTCAACGTTCCAAGATGAGGTAAAGGAAGCCCTCCAGGAGGTGAAGGATTATACCCCTCAAACAAAAACGGCGATCGTACAGGGGAAGCACTGGGAATGGTTGGAAAGAGCGATCTCTCCGGCAGCTCGAACAGAATTTCTGAATAAGTGGAGCTCATTGCTGCAGCCTAAGCAACGCCAGGGCTTTGAACGAGATCTTGACGCGATCAAGGCTGATCTGCCGCCGAAGCTCTCTGCGTTCACGCAGGACAAGATCAACAATTTTCCTTTCCGTAACCCTGCGGAAGAAAGAATGATGCGGTCCCAACTGAATGAGCTAACGGGATTGGTCGTGCATAAGATCGGGCTTTACCAAAACCAGTGGCTCATCGAAAAAAATGATTGGGGTCTGCCGGTCAACCGTTACAAGCAAGGCGCTATATACGGCCGCGATCCGCGATCCGATCATCCGTACTGCCGCATTTGGTACGTGAACATGATCCAAAACTATTCGGGCGGGGGAACGTACGCCGCGAGTTATGCGAAATATGTCGGAAGCGATTTTGTTGTTTGTCCGGCGAAGTAGCCAGACAAGACGATCGGTTCACTCGCCAGACATATCAGATGAATGAGGCAGACCACTTGTAGTCTGGTGTTGTTCTGGTCTTTTTTCACGAAATGAAACGAAACATGATTGGAGAAAAAATGAGAAACACAGTTAGCATCCTTGTATTAGTTATCGTGGCACTTGGTGCCGCAACGCTTCGAACTTCAGCTCAAAGCGCACCGGGCCAAACCAGACCGGTCGTTGTGAGAAACACATCGGACAATCCCGTTCCGGTTACAGGGAGCGTACAGGTCTCGGGTGGCGTTCAGGTCACCAACACACCGACCGTTGACGCTCGTCAAAGCGGAGCTTGGGGCGTGACGCTCAACGGTACGCCGACCGTTGTGATCGATCCTAACAGTGCGGTACGCATCACCCGCCAGGGAACGAGGCTGGTTTCAAACGAAGACGTTGGTTACACCGCTAACGCGTCGACGTTTAACATCGTGGATATTTCTGAGTATTCGAAGGTACGCATTCAATTCCAGAACTATGGAAACTCAGACGTCGAGATAACTATCGCGAGCCAAGACCTTTCGGCCCTGCCGCAAGTGTATCTTTTCGAGTACGAGACATTCACTATTCCGGCTCATGGGCGCGTGAATCGGTTATACGATACCCTCGGATCTATGGTGAACATGCGGCTTACGTCTACCGGAACCGGCTCTGTACGTATTGGTGTTTTTGGAAACTGAGGCGGTGGCTTCACGGAGCACTATCTCGCGATTAACTGTGTCCGTTTGAAGAGGCCCACGCGTTAGCAAGGGCGTAACTATCTAGTTGGATGTTACGCCCTTGCAAAGGCGCGGGCTTCCGCAAATTTAGTCGGCCAAATAACCGAACTTGCCCCGCTGATAATCGTCGATTGCCTGGGCGATCTCGGCGTCGTTGTTCATAAGGAACGGGCCGTATTGGGCGATCGGTTCGTTCAGCGGCTCGCCGCTCATAAAGAGCAGGACGGAATCTTCATCGGCGGTGACGGTGATGTCTTCACCGTCGGTTCCGAAGACCGCGAGGTTATCCGTCGGCAACTTCTTCTCGCCGTTGAGCGTCGCCGAACCCTCGATCGCGAGGATCGCGGCTGTGTAATGTGACGGGAACGAAAGCGTCAGCGATGTTCCGGCCTTCGGCTTCAGATTATAAAGATGCACGGGCGAGAATGTCGTCGCCGGGCCGTTCACGCCGCTGTACTCGCCAGCGATCACCTCAACGTGTCCTCCGCCTTCGGGTAACTCGTATCTGCCCATCTCGGCGTTTGTTATCGCCTGATATTTCGGCGTTGTCATCTTGTCTTTCGCGGGCAGATTCACCCAGAGCTGAACCATCTGAAAGACGCCGCCCTCGCGGTTAAATTTCTCCTCGTGATACTCCTTGTGCAAGATGCCGCTGCCGGCGGTCATCCACTGAACGTCGCCCTCACCGATCACGCCTCCGCCGCCCATGCTGTCGTGGTGCGCCACCTTACCGTGATATGCGATCGTCACCGTCTCGAACCCGCGATGCGGATGCGGCCCGACCCCGAGCAGATTCGTGCTCGGCGGAAAGTTGTACTTCGAGTTGTAGTCGAGCAAAAAGAACGGGCTCATCCGCTTCGCATCAAGCGGCCCGTGCGGCAAGAATCCGTGTACCCTAAATCCATCCCCCACCCAATGCACCGGCGGCGGCGCCACAATACTCTCTACTGTTCTAAACTGTTTAGCCTTTGTCGATTGTGCGGTCATTTTCGATTCTCCTTGATGTTCTTTGCGTGCTTAGCGTCTTCGCGTGAAATCTTCTTCGCGAGTACAGCAAGGCTCGCTAATCCATTACAAGGATTGTATCGAAGGTTGGTATGTCGGGAATCGTAAATTGCGATGTGCAGAATCTAATACTTTCGTGTGAGAGGCCCATCGAGGCTCATAGCCTGCACAACCTCACCTTATATCGAAAGGTTGCATTGGCTCGACTCGATACGCTCCAATCTCAAAATACTTCGCAGCCGTTGCGGAACCGACCCAGAATGCAGGAACCAGAAATACAGATAGAAGAAAATATAATCCAAGAGCAAAATTTCTCTTTGGCAACGAAAACAACGGCGCAGGTGAAGAGAAGTATGCACACGATCGACAGAAGAAGGAGAAGCGGCAGAATGGCATAACCGGCAACGTATCCGTTGTCCGCGCTCGCGAGGATGGCAGTCGGTATCGCTCCGACTACTGCGGAAAGTGCCGCTGTGATTGCGAAGCCGATCAGTGTTGGAGGCTTTTGCATTCGTCGAGAAGTTACTTAAGGGTCGATGCGTGCAATTTTAGTCCAAGTGCATTCACGACTTTCAAGATCGTCGAGAACTCGGGATTCCCGTTCGGCGAAAGTGCCTTATACAAACTCTCCCGACCCAGTCCCGTTTCTCGAGCAAGCTGCGTCATGCCACGCGCACGTGCAATATCGCCGAGGACGGCGGCCACCAGCGACGGTTCGCCTTCTTCGAGGGCGGCTTCAAGATAGATCGCCATATCTTCCTCGGTTTCAAGATGTTCAGCGGGATCCCATGGTAATAGTTTAGTTTTGGCCATATCTACAACTCCTTTGCGATCTCTTTCGCCTTTGCGATATCCTTCGTTTGCGACGATTTATCGCCACCTATGAGCAGAAGGATCAATTCTTTGTTTCGTTGGGTGAAATAGACCCTATAACCGGGACCATAATCAATCCTGATTTCCGAGATACCGTCCCCGACGGGCTTAGTATCGCCTGGGTTGCCCAACGACAACCTTCTGATCCGTGCATCAATTCGAAGTTTGGCGTTCCGGTCCTTTAGAGATCCGAACCATTTTGCATAAAACTCGGTTTGTTTGATCTCTATCTGCATTTCAATTGTATCCTATGCGATACATTCGGACAACATATTTTCCGATCAATCACTTCTTACAGACCACCATCAACCCATCCCGCACCGGTAGCAGCACATTCGACACGCG
>DAIOWA010000317.1:0-4348 GCA_036758705.1 Pyrinomonadaceae bacterium
GGCCTATCTTGCAAGGGCCGTCCATTACAGCCCGCAGAATGCCTTGTATCACGCGTACTTCGGAATGGCCATGTCCAAAGCCGACGGTAAATATCGGCACAAAGCAGAGGGCGAACTCCAAACCGCCGTCAAACTCGATCAGAAAAATCCCAAGATCCGAATGATGCTCGTCGACTTCCTCATCGAAAATAAAATGGCCAAACGCGCCGAAGGCGAACTCAAACGCTTCCTCGAACTCGTGCCGGGCAACAAAGAAGCAATGTCGGCTTTAGGTAAGCTTTCTGCGTGATCATTCTTAGCTTTATCCTTTATCCTTTATCCTTTATCCTTACACTCTATGCAGGGTTCGCAGGCTAAAGCCGTGTTCGAAGAAAAACTGCTCGACCTGTCGACGCGGATCGACCAGTTCGAGGGGTATATGCACGCTCACGGGTTGCGGATCGCAGAGATCGCCGACGGCATCGCATCGACGCTTGGCATACCGTTCGAAGACCGATTCACGCTGCAGCAGGCCGCGCTCGTCCACGACATCGGCGAGATGGCGATGAACCGCGGCTACATCCGCGAGAACCGTGTGCTGACTGACGTCGAGCGGCTCGATATGCAGCGGCACCCCGTGATCGGCGAACAGGAAACGGCGAAGCGCGGATTCAACCGAGGTGTTCAGCTTCTCGTCCGCTGGCATCACGAATGGTGGAACGGCGAAGGTTATCCCGACCGCCTCCGCGCCGAAGAGATCCCGATCGGCGCCCGCATCCTACGCGTCGCCGACGCCTACGCCGCCCTAACCGACGACCGTCCCCGCCGCCAGGCCCGCACAGCCGACGAAGCGAAACAATACCTCCGCGAATACGCCGCCATCGAATTCGACCCCGCAATCGTCAAGCTCTTCCTGTCAGAACCCGGAGCGATAGCGACCGGGTGACGGTCTTCGCGTCATAACTGGATGCTCTCAGGAGTTGCCACGGATTACTAACCACTCCTGCGGCTTTTGCTTCCGTAAGGTCTTTCAAGCTTAAGTCGGTGTTAAGTCGAAGTCATTAAGATCAATTTGTGCCACCAGGAATAAAATATACTTCCCAACAGTTCGTTTTCATGTAAAGATAGGTGGCTAAATCCGGCCCAAAAGTTCGTAGTGAAAAAACATATGAAGGTAGTGAAAATACTCCTGCTGATCAGTATCTTTCTGGCACTCCTATTCGTTGCCTCTCTGGCTGTCAACTACTATTACTACTCGTGGACTTCTTTTGTCCAGCCATTCGGGTGTCGCGCGAAGGTGATCTTCGGTACGAAAGCAGGACGTTCGATACTTGTACAGGAATACGACCTTCAGGCGATCGGTGAGGAGATTCAGCGGAACCCGAATTATAGTTTAGATGGCGCTCCAAACAAATTGCGGTTGATAACCTCCAGATATTTTGGCGACTTGAAGTATGAAATTCGTTTCGAACGCCTTAGCCCGCCGGATAAGATAGAGCTTTCGTTTCTAACGTGGTCGTTAAGAGACAGCGGTGAAGTGCCGACGACACCGAATTATGAAATTTATCGGCGAGCCTACCTGATGATCGACGAAATGCCGTTGAATGAAGTTCAGAAGAAGGAAATAAAGGACTCGATCTACGTAGTCTGCTCCTCGACAACTCATTTTGGATTTTAGTCAAAGCTAAATAGTTTATGTATAAATTCGTTCCCATAGTCGCAGTTTGTCTTGCCTTCTTTGCACCGGCCTTCACGCAGGTTCAACCGCCGCGAGATGTGGATTTTATTAACCATAGGATCACTTACTGGCAGGCGGCCGACCCGCTGGGTAGTTTTGGCAATGCCCGATGCGGTTATACGCAACCGAAGACGCTGATAATTCAGGACTCGGACAACGCCGGCCTTCGGCGCCAATGCTATTGAGTGGACGGCAAACGTTGCATTTGCGAACAGTCTTAGAGCAGCCATGGAGACCTTTCCGGGTCCGTTACAACTCCTTCCGTCCAGATCGTATTTTGATCTGAATTACGGCGACCTAAATCCAAATCGATTTCGAACGCCTTTCGCGGTAAAACGATTTCCCTGGTCGCAACTATCAGAATATGACTTTCCGAAAACCCGAACGTGGCTTAACTCTCGTCACACTATTAGTCCTGGCGATCTGACGAACGAGTTTCACGACAATAACCACAACGGCCTTCAGGACGACTGGCGGTTCGAAACCTCTGGAGTAAATTACTTTCATATATATGGACAGCAAGCACATAATTTGACCGTTGGACGAGTGAAAGTAACCGAACGCACTCTCTGCAACCCATTGAGCTTGAACTGTGTTAGCAATACATACTTTGAGCCGCTTCCTGTACATGGCGACGGAACCGTTCCCGTCTACAGCAGCAGACGAATCTCTTTTTCGACGAATCTCAATTCACCTGATGCAAAGCGTTACTTTGTTAATGCTGTAGCGAATCCCAGCTTTTCGGATGAAAACGCCGAACATACAAAAATGACTGCCAATTCGCGGGTGCATGCGACACTGAATAAGATCCTACGGAATGTAGATTCGTCGGATGTGATCTCAGAGGATAGTAGCGACTCAATCGCTGCGACCGACCTACCAACCAATCAGTCTTTGTATGTGTCTGTTAAGAACGCAAGTGGCTTCAAAGCGGGTGGATCGAATCAACCCACCTTCGGCCCTTCGGGGTTGAATGGCCTGCAAGCCGTTCCAACAAGCGAAAACTCTGTTTGGATCGCCATGCCGGCAACTACGACCTATAGCGTTATGTTCGTCGGAAACGGCGAACCGATCAGCGCCACAATCATCAAGGGAGTGAATTACGAGCAGATCGAAAGGCAAGTTCAATATTCAGATATTGTCCTGCCGGAAAACACTGTGGCTGAACTTGAAGTAAGCTCATCTGGAAATACAACATTGCGTTTTGATTCCGACGACAATGGACAGCCCGATACCACCATCGAGCCAACAGCGATTATTGAGGGAACTCACGCCAATGACATTGAGCCGCCAACCATCTCCGTTGACTACACCGACGGTGCCGGAACTCGTACGGTTTCGCTAACCGCGAATGACGCGGATTCCGGTGTACGAAAAGTATATTACTCGTTGAATGGAGAAAGTTTTGCAGAGTATTCATCGCCAGTCTCGGTGGGACTCTCACAGGCTGAAATTTGGGTATTTGCCGAAGACAACAATCGGAACCGAACAGGCATAGCTCCCTTTAAACTTGGCGGCGCGGCGTATTCGATCGGGAATCGCGTATGGTACGACGTCAATAACAACGGAAAGATCGACCAGGGCATTCCGGCCGAGGTCGGAATTAACGGCGTTTCATTATCGCTTTTCGAGGACAGCAATCAGGACGGTCAGCCCGATGGTGTCGCCATCAAGACAACTCTTTCGGACGGGCAGGGTTATTACCGGTTCGACAACCTCCTTGCTGGGCACTACGTTGTTAGGGTTGACCCCGTTAATTTTGGTGATCTGAGCTTGCTCGCGGGTTACAAAAATACAACTTTGCAAACAACCGATTCTACTGACTCTGATGTTGCTCATGCTGGAGAAAATGGGATCACCCCGCCGGGTGCATCGAACGCCCTACAGACGGTTGGAATACTTAGCAATACGATTGAGCTTGGCCCTGCCCTGTCAGAACCTACAGGTGAAACCGATCTAGCAGGAGACGATTCCAGTGTTTATGATTCATATGCTGACCTCACTGTAGATTTTGGTTTTTATCGCCTCGAACTAGGCGGAACAATTTGGATAGACAGCGGACCTGGTTCTGATCGCGATAATGGCTATTTCGATTATAGTGAGATGGGTGCCGCAGGATTCCGCGTCAAGTTGTTTTCAGATAATATCGAAGTTCCCGTCGGTCCCGACGGAATACTCGGGACATCCGATGATAGTTCCGGCGGCGTTCTTACCAATACTTCTGGCGACTATACATTTCGAGGGCTCCTTGCCGGTTCATACACCGTAAAAGTGGATCGAAATGGAGTCAACAGCAGCTCTGTCTCCTCCCAGTCTCCGAACAACAATATAGACTACGACAATAACGGAGCGAACGGAGTTGGTGCTGATTCTGAGACTATCGTCAGCTCTACAATTGCTCTAACCGAAGCTGATCGGGGAGCATTAGAAAATACGGAAATAGATGAATCCCTTGGCTTTACAACGAATCGAACCCTTGATTTTGGTGTTTTGTATGTTCCGACTGCGGGAGTCGCGACGATTAGCGGGGTTGTAAGAACCTCTTTCGGCCATGGAATTGGTCAGGCAGTTGTCCATTTACAAAATGCAGGAACTGGCGTGAGTCAGTATAGAACCACCAATACCTTAGGC
>DAIOWA010000318.1:0-4331 GCA_036758705.1 Pyrinomonadaceae bacterium
GGACGAAGGCGTCCGCGGTCCCCTGGACGTCCGCGTTCCAAACCATCGCGGAAACTCAACCCCGCCGGACGTGTCCATCACGCGCGAGTACGGCGAGTCGAACTTGATGTCGAGAAACTTCAGCACTTCCTCGGTAAACTTCTCCACATCGCGGATCGAGAATTCGTATAGCTCGTCCCAGGTCGAAACGCCGACCTGTTTCATAAACCGCGTTAGTTGGGCTCGTTCGATCACGTCGGGCGTAGGCGTCCAGGCGATCGGCTGATCTTCAAGGAGATTTGTGTCGTGCATTGTTCAGATTCTACCGCAACCCCGAAGCGGAGAGAATGTACGAAATTCGGTCATTGCAATTCTGTCCCATCTGTGGCATATTCTTCACGGCTCGCTCTTTGAAAACTCGAAAAAGTCCCGGAAAACGTAAATTAAATGTTTGTGGGACAGTAGGACACGGGACAGCGGGACAAGACGCGAGAGCAGGTGCGTGGGTTTAACCGGCTGATTTTACGCCTCTGGCCACTTCGTGGCAGAATTACTCCCATGACCCAGAGTGTTGTCCCGATTGGACTTCCGGCGAACCTCTTCGCCGGTAAGGCCGCGATCGTTACCGGAGCCTCCCGCGGAGTCGGGCGAGCGACTGCTCTTCGACTTGCCGAGGGCGGGGCAAACGTTGTCGTCAATTATCTAAGCAATTCCGGTGAGGCCGCCGAGACTGTGAAGCAGTGCGAAGAGAAAGGCGTGCGGGCGATCGCGGCACAGGCGGATGTCTCGGAGTTTGCCGGAGCACAAGCCGTCGCCAAGGCTGCTCTCGACGAGTTCGGCCGCATCGATCTGCTCGTCTGCAATGCCGGTGTCTGGGAAGGTGCGGCGATCGAAGATATGACCGAAGAGGTCTGGAACAAGGTCATCAACACCAATCTCAAGTCCGCATGGGCGATGTCGAAGGCGTGCGTACCCGCGATGAAGCGGCGAGATTCGGCGGCGATCGTTATGGTTTCCTCGACCTCAGGCCAACGCGGTGAGGCCAACTATTCAAACTATTCCGCGTCGAAGGGCGGCATGATCTCGTTCACAAAGGCGTTAGCGACCGAACTTTGTCCTAATATTCGCGTGAATTCCGTTGCACCAGGTTGGATCGAGACCGCGATGGTCCGGCCGGCGTTCGATGACGCCGACTATTACCAATCCGTCGTCCGCTCGATCCCTTTGCAGCGTGTCGCCGCTACCGACGATGTCGCTTTGGCGATATGCTTTCTGCTGTCCGACTGGTCGCGGCACATCACTGGAGAGATAATGAACGTCAACGGCGGTTCGGTGCTTTGCGGATAATTGACAACGATCGAGGAGAAATCAATGAAGCTTTCTATATCTATTTTTCTATTTGGCGCGATCCTTATGGCCGGCTGCTCAGGTGCGGCCAACAATCCAACATCAAACAATTCAACCACGAAAACCGAAGCGACGCCCGCAACTGAGAAGTCAGATGGAGATTTCGTCCCTTCAGAAACCGGCACCGCGAAAGCGACGCCGGAATCCGGTAAGGCGAACGTTCAGGGCAAGGTGCTCTTCAACGGCGAACCCGTTTCCGGTGTTGAGGTGAAACTCTGTCAAAACTTCAGTCGATTCATGGGTGAATGCAGCGGCGAGACGTTCAAGTCGAAGACCGACGCGGCGGGCGAATATCTTCTCTCGAACGTTACCGCGGGCATTTACGAAGGCCTGCTGGTGAAGGTGTTCGATACCAACAGTTGGGTGTTTGCGACGCAGAAATTCGGGATCACCTCGGCAAAGTATAAGGTCGACGCGGACTCAACATACTTTGCTCCGCTCACAAATTTGTTCAAGTCGGATCTGAAATTGCAGGAACCGAAGGCGGGCAGCTCGGTCGCAGGGTCGGATCTCAAGATCAAATGGGATGCTTATCCGGGTGCGGCATACTACAAGCTCAGCCTATCACCTGAGGAATACGACGCCGATTCAAGCATCAGCGGCGAGAAGGTGGAAGGAAATGAGTTTACCGTTCCGAAAGCTCTGAAGGCCGGAAAGTATAGCCTCTCGGTCACAAGCTACAACGCAAACGACGTGAAGCTTTCCGAGCTTAAAGATCCGGTTTCGTTCACGGTCAAATAATCAATGGGATGATACCTATCATTTTTGCTTATGCAGGCCGATTGCTTTACCTTTACCTGTGAACGTGAGTGAAACGATCGGCCCGACAGTAATGAAATTCGGCGGCACGTCCGTAGGGGACGTTGCCGCCTTCGAGCGCGTTTTTCACGTTGTTTCAACCCAGATCGAGAAGTGTCCGGTCGTCGTGGTATCGGCGATGACGAAGGTCACGGACGCATTGCTCGCCGCGTTCGAGATGGCGAAGAAAGGCGATTTCGCGAGTGCTATCTCATCCCTCGAACCACACTTCGAACGCCACGTCGCCGTCGTCAAACACTTCATACCCGAAGGCTCGTCGAATCTTTTCGACGCCGAACTCCAATTCGCCCGTAACGAACTCTCCGACCTGCTGATGCGTGCCGCCCGCCGGTCTCTGCCGCTCTCGATGCTAAAGGATGCGATCGTCAGCTACGGCGAACAGCTTTCGTCGCGGCTGTTGGCTGAAGTACTAAAGGCAAAAGGGTTGAACGCTCGGCAGTTCGACTCGCGTCGGGTGATAATGACGGACGACGAATTTGGAGCCGCTCAGCCGATCATCGACGAGACAAATGAGATCGTCCGGCTTGAACTCGAACCGTCGATCAGGTCCGGCGAGGTTCCGATCATGGGCGGCTTTATTGCGGGGAACCGGGCGGGCGAAACGACAACGCTTGGCCGCGGCGGCTCGGACTATTCGGCTGCGATCGTCGCTGCCGCTCTCGGTGCATCCGAGCTTCAGATCTGGACCGACGTGACGGGCGTGATGACCTGCGATCCTCGTATCTCGCCGGATGCTCAGACGATCCCCGTGCTCTCATACGAAGAGGCCGCCGAACTTGCCTACTTCGGCGCGAAAGTATTGCACCCGAAAACCATCAAGCCCGCTGTCGATAATGCCATTCCCGTTCGAGTCTGCAACACGTTCAAGCCGGAAGAGATCGGAACGATGATCCTTGCGGAATCGGGCGAGGCTCCGAACAAGATCAAGTCGATCGCGAGCAAAAAGAACATTACGATCCTGCGGATCAACTCCGCGCGAATGCTGGGTGCGTACGGCTTTATGAGCGCGGTCTTCCAGGTATTCGATCGCCACCGTACGGTTATCGACGTGATTTCAACTTCCGAAGTTTCGGTCGCGCTGACGCTCGATGACTCCGACAACATCGACAAACTCGTCGAAGATCTGCGACGGCTGGGCGATGTCGAGGTCGAGTCCGGCTACGCCGTCATCTGCGTCGTCGGCGAAGGCCTCCGCGCCTCAACCGGCCTCGCGTCGAAGATCTTCTCGACCATCGAAGACGTAAACGTCGCTTTGGTGTCACACGGTGCCTCGGCGGTGAATCTCACGTTCGTCGTTCGCGAGTCCGACGCTCCGGATGTGATCAAAAAACTGCATGAAGAGTTTTTCTAGTATGGTAAAATCAGCATGGAGTATTTATGTCAGTGATCGTTGAGATCTCGAACGTAGAAAACCTGCGACGCTTGAAGGAAATTTTGGGCGTGAACAAGGATTCGGAAGCCATTGAAAGATCGATGGAAAGGACTATTCGAGAATACGAGGCAGTACAGCAAAAGACTGACGGATCGGATAATGGCGACCACGATCTTCCCGAGGAGTATTGGGAGGATCTTTTTTCCGAGCCGATGCTTCCAAATAATCCCGGATCGCAAGCTGTGATCGATGAGCGAAACGAGGCCCGCTACTGATGGCGTTCTGGGACAGCAGCGCCATAGTACCGCTTTGTGTTTACCAACAAAACTCCGTCATCGCACGCCGCCTATCGCGGAAATTTCGTGAAAAGTTTGCCTGGCAGGCATATGTTGTCGAAGTCTCGTCTGCTCTCGCACGGCTTCAACGCGAAGGCCTGATTGACGCGACAAAACATCAGCTATTTCAGGATCGATTGATCAGGTTAGAGGCGAAGTTTATTGTCATCAGTGAGCACGACCGGATCATAGAACTCGCCAGAACCTTTCCATCTCTTTACGGCCTGAAAGCGATGGACAGCCTTCAGCTTGCCGCCGCGCTCGTCTGGTGCAAGGAATATCCAAATAGGAAGGATTTTGTTTCGGCAGATGAGCGGCTGCTTGAGGCTGCGGAATCCGCGGGATTTACCGTGCATGGACTTTCATAGAATGGACCTGTTCACGCTCACAAAAGAATTGATGTCCGTTCCGTCCACTTC
>DAIOWA010000319.1:0-4331 GCA_036758705.1 Pyrinomonadaceae bacterium
CCTACCCTATCGCATTCCTGCGAAATTGAACGAAAAAAATAACCCATTCTTACAAAAAAGTCAAGTTTCCCGCATTTCCTTACAAATCCTTACAAAACCGCCCATTGTTAACGTTAACTTCAGGCCTCAACGCGCGATTGAGATGCAGGGCCGTGAGTCAGGTTTGCCTATCTTTTTTCCCGGCGGAGAAAAAGTACAAACCTCACATTTTGTTAGATTTAACCTCGAGTTAACCTGCGTTCCCGATACTTGTCCCGTGCTCCAGTACAAGGTCTTCGCAGACAGAATTTAAGGAACCCTATTTGCCTAATCTGAAGTGTCCTGCAGCCCTTGATTTTTGGATTTGTTCGGGCGTTTTTCTAGGAAAGATCCGGAACCGCTGTAATGGTGTGCAAACACTAAAGTTAGTCGTGTTACATCCGGACCACTGGATGTTTAACGGCTCTTTTGTCGGGTCTGGTTTATCCGAAAAGCAAAATAAAAATCCAAAAATCAAGATAAACGGGAATATCAGACATTTTTATACAGGCATTTTTCAAACTCTTTACGAGGTCAAAGAATCAGAATGAGAAAGTTTTCAAATATTAGAATTGTCGCCCTGTTGCTGGCGTTCGCTGCAGCCTTTGCAAGCGCCGCCACTGCCCAGGTCACAACTTCCGAGATGACCGGAACGGTTACTGACCAAGCGGGTGCTGTTGTTTCGGGCGCGACCGTCACGGCCGTACACGGCCCGTCAGGCACTAAATACTCGACGGTTACAAACGGCCAGGGCCGGTTTACGATCCCTGCCATGCGAATTGGCGGCCCTTACACCGTAACTGTCACGTCAAGCGGTTTTCAGGAACAGAAGCGCGAGGGACTGAACCTCGCTCTCGGAAACTCTGCGACGGTCGATTTCACGATCGGGGTCCAGGAGACCAACGTCGAGGTCACGGTCAGCAGCGATGCGACCTTCAACGAAGCTCGAACCGGCGCGGCAACTAACATTGGACGCGAAGTTCTCGAGACTCTGCCGACGATCGGCCGTCAGATCACCGACTTTACGCGCCTCACTCCGCAAGCGGGGTCGAACGGCTCGTTTGCCGGTGCCGATCCGCGAATGAACAACATCACGATCGACGGAACGTATTTCAATAACTCCTTCGGTCTTCGTAACGCTCCCGGCTTGACGTCGGGCGTGTCGCCCATCCCGCTGGACGCCATTGAGGAAGTTCAGGTGAACGTTGCTCCCTATGATGTTCGCCAGGGTAACTTTGTCGGTGCGGGTGTAAATACCGTTACCCGCAGCGGTACGAACAAGTACACCGGTTCGGCTTACTATCTCTGGCGCGGCCCGGGCCTACTTGGTAAAGAGATCGGTGATACCACCATCAACCGCGGTAACTTCAAGTATCGCAACTGGGGATTCACCGCAGGCGGCCCGATCCCGTTCTTCAACTTTGGCGACGGTGCAGACGACAAATGGTACACGACCGGTAAAGACCGCTTGTTCTTCTTCTTTAGCTACGAGAATGAAGAGACGAGCTCTCCTGCAACCACTTTCCGCGCAAACAACGGCGGAGAGCGAGCGGAAGGCAATGTAACCCGCGTTCTGAAATCGGATCTAGACACTCTCAGCAACTTCCTACGCACGAACTTTGGATACGAAACCGGCCCGTATGCCGATTATTCGTTCCTTACACCGGGTAAGAAGTACCTTGGTCGTGTCGATTACAACATCAACACGCAGAACAAGATCAACTTCCGTTACCTTCAGCTTGATTCAAGCACGGACAACCCGCTTTCGAGCTCGAGTTCGCTCGCGAATGGCCGTCCGAATGGTTCGGTCAACTTCCTGAGCTATCAGAACTCGACCTACTCGATCCTCGAGAACATTCGTTCGTTCCAGGGTGAGTGGACGTCGATGTTTACGCCGACCGTTTCGAACAGTCTGCTTATGGGCTACACGAAGCAGGATGAAAGCCGCGGCTTCAAGGGCGAGATGTTCCCGTTCGTCGACATCCTCGAAGGCGGACAGACCTATACGTCGTTCGGATTCGAGCCGTTCACGCCGAACAACGAACTTCGATACAACACCGTCCAGATCCAGGACAACATCACTTTCTATCGCGGCCATCACACGATCACCGCGGGTGGAAGCTACGAGCACTACACCTCAGAAAACGTGTTTTTCCCGGGTTCGCAGAGTGCTTATGTATATAACTCGCTTGCAGATTTCTACACCGATGCTAACGGTTACCTCGCGAATCCCAATCGGGTTGTCGCGCCGATAGCATTGAAGAGGTTCCAGGTTCGTTACTCGAACGTCCCCGGATTGGATAAGCCCTTGCAGCCGCTTGAAGTCGACTATATCGGCTTCTACGGTCAGGATGTATGGAAGCTCCGGGACAATCTTTCGCTCACGTTTGGTGCTCGCGGAGACGTCCCGTTCTTCGGCGACACCGGGTTCACGAATCCGCTTGCGAATGCCCTTGATTTCAGGGGCCGGGATGGCGGGATAGCTAATTACGAGACGCAGAAACTTCCGGATGCAACGATCCGTTGGTCACCGCGTGTCGGTTTCAACTGGGCTCCGTTCGAACGTCTGCAGGTTCGCGGCGGAACGGGCGTATTTACGGGTAAACCCGCATACGTTTGGATCTCGAACCAGATCGGCAACAACGGTATCCTGACGGGATTTGAGGACATTAACATTACCGGTGGTACAACGTCGCGGCCTTTCAATCCGGATGTTAATCACTATAAGCCGACGAATGTGACGGGTGCTCCGGCTCCCACTTACGAATTGAACTTTACCGAGCCGAACTTCTCGTTCCCGCAGATATGGAGAACGAATATCGGTGCGGACGTTCGAGTGCCGCTCGGCTTGGTTGCCGGAGCCGAATACATCTATTCGCGTGATGTAAATGGTATGTATTACATCAACGCAAACCTTCCGGCCGCGAACACCAAGTTCAATGGTCCGGATGACCGTCCGCGCTGGACGGGAGCGTCGTGTACCATCAATATCAACCTTCCGGGAGATGACTTGAATCCGTGTTCTAACCGCCTCTACAAAAAGATCTCAGGTGCTTACGTACTTCAGAATCAAAGTGAGGGAACAGCCTGGAACCTAGCATTCTCGCTTGAGAAGCCGTATGCAAAGGGCTTCTATGCTAAGGTCGGTTACAGCTACGGCGAGAACAAGAATCTGTTCGATCCGGGCTCGGTTGCCAGCGGTTCCTGGACCGGTAACGGCCACTATGCCGATCCGAACAATCCGGCAATGGGCTTTGCCGCAAACTCGCCGGGACACCGTTACTTTGGTACTGCTTCGTACAGGATCGAGTATTTCAAGTTCGGCGCTACCACGATCTCGGGCTTCTGGGAAACCAGAACCTGGGGCAATACCAGCTACCTCTACTCGGGCGACCGCAATGGAGACGGCTCGACGAACAACGACCTGATCTACATTCCGAAAGATACTTCCGAAATGAACTTCGAGCAGTACACCGCAAGCGGCAAAACGTTTACGGTAGCCGATCAACAGGCGGCGTTCGAACAGTTCATTCAGGCTGACAGCTACCTTTCGAAGCACCGTGGTGAGTACGCGCAGCGTTTCGCCGCATTCCTGCCGCTTGTTACCAAGGTCGACGTCAGCCTCCGTCAGGAGTTCTTCGTCAAGACCGGCAGCCGTGTTCACCGCTTCCAGTTGAGTGCCAATATGCTCAACTTTGGCAACTGGCTGAACAAGGAATGGGGCGGCGGCAAAGCGTTTACGTCGAACCAGATCCTGGTTCCGTCCAGCGTTAACGCGGGTGGCGTAGCTCAGTACAGGCTGCGTAACAACGGTCCGAATCTGATCTCCTCGCCCTATCTGAACACTGCCGGTACGAACGACGTATGGCGGCTTCAGTTTGGTGTGAAGTATATCTTCAACTAATTAGCGGCCTTTAGTTCGCATTCACGAGGCTGTCCGAAAGGGCGGCCTCTTTTCGTTTGAATGTGGCGCGTGCCACATTTGCTAGAAATCACTTTAGGAGTCGAAGTTGGCGCTACCATTTGCGGTTCGAATTCTAGTATCATTTTGTCGTTTCTCGAATGCGGATACTGCATATCTCATCTTCACGGACTTTCGGCGGCGGCGAGCGGCACGTCGCGGACCTTACCCGCGGGCTGGTGGATCGCGGTCACGAAGTTTTCGTCGCCCTGCGCCCCACCAATGAATGGCAGCATCGTCTGAATTTCTTGCCGCCCGAAAATATAATGCACGTCTCGATCAGAAACTCCTTCGGCGTGCTGAGTTCGATGCGGATCGCGGACTTCGTCCGGCAGAACAAGATAGACATCGT
>DAIOWA010000320.1:0-4316 GCA_036758705.1 Pyrinomonadaceae bacterium
CGGCTCGTATATCGGATTCTCAGTAGCTTATGCCCTGCCGATCGCAGCAGGCGTAACCCTCTATGTAGCCGCAAGCGACCTGATCCCCGAGATCAATCATCACGGCGGAAAAAGCCCGTTCGTTTCCCTCTCCGTCTTCGCCGGTGTCGCCCTCTTCTTCGCCATCCACTACTTCGTCCACGAACTCGGCGGACATTAACAAAGTTCAGAGTGCGAGCTTCAGCTCGTTCACCCGTAGCCATTCATCCCCTTGGCCAAGACCGCACGAGCTAAAGCTCGCACTCTAAACTTTTCCGGAACCTTCCAAACTCTTCGTCGTACATCAATACAGGAGGCGATGACATACGATGCGTGAACCACTTCTTGCCGGACTTTTGAGTCTTTTAGTACCAGGGGTCGGACAGATATATAACGGCCGAATCATAGTCGGGATCTTATGGCTTGTTCTGACAGGTGTTTCATGGATCGGCTCAGCCGGACTGCTTGGCTGGGTGGTGCATCTGATCTCCGCTTGGTGTGCTTATAGCTACGCCAAGGACAACCCGATACGCAGTTAAAATTCTTCATACAATCCTCCTTTGCCCCGGTGTTCGATAACCCCGGGCTTTTTTGTTGCGTAAATATCGGGTAGCATTAGCGTTTATGGTCAAGGAAGGCCTACCCTTCGTTATTGTTCCCGGATTGCTCGCAATGTTCTCTGCTTACCTCCAGATATGGTGGCTGGCTGGCATATTCGCGGCACTCGCGATCTTCATGGCGTACTTCTTCCGCGACCCACATCGGGAAAGCCCGGACGGCGAAGGATTGATCCTCGCCGCCTGCGACGGAACGGTGACCCGGATCGATGACAACGAGGACGGGAAAGTCGTCAGCGTATTTATGTCGCCGCTCGACGTTCACATCAATCGCTCCCCGATCACCGGGAAGGTTACGAATGCCGATTACGTCAAAGGCAAAAAGAACCCTGCGACGAGCAACCAGGCCAGCCTGACCAACGAACGCAATACCATTACCATCGAAGGCGAAGGGATCACAGTCAGTTCAACCCAGATCGCCGGCATCGTCGCCCGCCGAATAGTCTGTTGGGCCAAAAAAGGCGACGAACTCAAACAAGGCGAAAAATACGGCCTCATCAAGTTCAGTTCCCGAACTGACGTAGCCATGCCGTCAAACGTCGAGATTCAGGTTAAAATAGGAGACCACGTCAAAGGCGGGGAAACAGTCTTGGCAGTCTTGGCATGAGCGAAGAAGAACCTAAACACGTTCACCGTGGCCTGAAGAAGGGTTTGTACGTGATCCCGACCGCGTTTACCGCAGCGAATATCGGGATGGGGTTTCTTGCTGTCCTTTATTCGATCCGAGCGTTCCAGGTTGTGCAGACTGATCCGGTCGCTGCATCGGGTTACTTTAATTACGCGGCGATCGCCATCGGTCTCGCGATCCTGTTTGACACGCTTGACGGCCGCGTCGCACGCATGACGAAAACCGCGACCGAACTCGGCGTACAGTTCGATTCGCTCGCTGACGTGCTCACGTTCGGCATCGCCCCGATCGCGTTGATCTACTCGTGGGCGATCGGCCCGTCGCTTCCCTACGAATCTTCCGCACACGCACTCGGCGTTTTCCTTCTGTTCATGTATCTGATGTGCGGGACGTTCCGGCTCGCACGCTTCAACATCCAGGCGACACGACCGCGAGTCCTTATCGAAGGCACGCCAAAGATCGACAAGAAATACTTCGTCGGCCTGCCGATCCCGCCGGCCGCGGGACTGCTTGCATCCATCGTCCACTTCGCCCCGATGCCGCTCAGTTCTTACGGCGAGGGCTTCGCGCGATTCTACGTTTACCTGCTAATGATCCTGATCGCGGTCCTCGGCGTTCTGATGGTCAGCACGATCCGCTACCAGAGTTTCAAGAACGCGAGCCTCGGCAAACGCAATCTCTATCTAGTTCTCGTCATCGCCGCACTCGGAATGCTGATGTGGCTCTACTCGCAGTACCTGCTGCTCATCCTCTCCGGAGCCTTCGTCGCCCACGGCGTGATCTGGTACCTATACCGCACAATCACCCCACGTAAACACGCACAGCCGGAGCATTTCGAAGTCGAAAGCTAGAACTGCGCCGGAGCGCATGGCGCAGGTGGCGCAAGATCAGAAAACCTTATATTCAGCTTAGTAGCTCATTGCGTTCTCCGGACCGAGACTCGCCGACCCATGTCAGTACCACCTGCGGTAGCGGGTGGTTCGATCTAGCCACGATCCCATCCTCGTGCGGCTTGCCGCCATGATGAGCGGAAGGGCTAGCCCTTCCGGAGAGTTTCTACTAGACTTGGGGAGGCTGTGCCTCCATTGCCTTTAGGAAGGCGGAGGCACAGCCTCCTCTCTAATTGGGAAGATCGCTCGGAAGGGCAAGCCCTTCCGCTCATCATTCGGGCAAGCCCCGCTAAAGAGTTGATATCATTTTGATTGAGAGATGCTGAACATCGACCCAAACCAACTCCTCAACATAGCCATCGAAGAGGCCAAACTCGGACTTGCCGAGGGCGGGATCCCGATCGGGGCGGCGTTGTTCGCAGGTGACGGAACACTGCTCGGACGCGGGCATAATCGGCGGGTGCAGGACGGCGACCCTTCGGTGCACGGCGAGACGGATGCCTTTCGCAATGCTGGCCGCCAACGAAGCTATAGCGACACGATCATGGTCACGACGCTCGCTCCATGCTGGTACTGCAGCGGCCTCGTCCGCCAGTTCGGCATCGGAACCGTTATCGTCGGCGAATCGGTAAATTTCGGAGGTGGTGTCGAATGGCTCCGCGAAAACGGCACCGAGATCATCGACCTCAATTCGACCGAATGCATCGAAATGCTCCGCGACTACATCGCCGCGAATCCCGAGATCTGGAACGAAGACATCGGCGAGGACTGATTTCGTCGGAACGCAGGCGCCCTCGCCTGCAACGCCGCTCGCAGCGTAGAAATGTATATCGAGGCGCGTCTCACCGATTTACGTTTTCCATCGCGATCGAATGCAGAGCCGATTTCACGTGGAACGGCGTGAGGTTCGGATGCTTCTCCAGCAGCAACGCGACGACGCCGACGATGTGCGGGCAGGCAAAGGAGTTGCCGGTTAGATTGCGGTAGCCGCCGCCGGGCCAGGGAGTGCGGACGTTGACGCCGGGAGCGGTGAGTTCGATCACCTCACCGTAGTGGAATCCGAAGTTGAGCGGGTCTGTCTGTTCGCTCTTGATCACCGATATCAGCGACGACGAGAACACCGACGGGAAACTCGGCTGCGGCAGATTGTTGGCGGCTGCGACGACGATACAGCCGGCCTGATAAGCACGATCCAGCAGATCGTGAAGCGGCGCGAAGAACTGCGGTTTCGTGGTGCCGAGCGAAAGATTGACGACGCGATACTTCTGCTTGATGGCCCATTCAAGCCCGGCCATAAAGGCCATGCCATCGCCAAGGCCGCCCGCTCCGAGAACCTTGATGCTGTGCAGTTCGGCATCGGGTGCAATGCCCGCGATGATTCCGGCGCACGCGGTCCCGTGCCCCGCCGAATCGCCCTCATCGGACGGATCGAAAACGACCTTCTTATTATCTATCCGAGCCTCGACCGAAGACGCGACCCTACCGGCAAGATCGGGATGGAGCGTGTCGATCCCGCTGTCGATGATCGCTACGGAAACACCGCGGCCCGTCGCACGGCGCCAATCGTCCTTGAACCGGAAAAATCCGGCTTGTGGAAGGGGGCCATTATGTTGGATCTGTTCGGCCGGTGTCATTCAGTGCCTAAGAAACTTCCCTCGTTTCGCTGATCGGTATATCGCATTACAGCCTCGAGCATCTCGCGGCACATCTGCCGCTCCGCCTCGCCGCGGCCGGCGATCTCGCGGACCATCACGGCCAGGTCCATCATCTCGCGATGTTCGGCCCCGCCGCGAAACTCGGAGAGCCAATTGCGGACCTCGTCGATGTCGTACCGCTCCTTGTCCTCGACTATCTTATCGCCCAGGTCCCGCAACAATTTCGCCGATTCGTAGGCGTGAACGAGCGATGCGATCGCATCCGCAAAACGTCCCGCCCGGTCCATCTCGTCCGGTGAAAACGGTGTATATGGTGGATCGCCCCTGCGGTTAATATATTCGAGCACGCCGATAGTCTCGCCGTCGTGCCGCAGCGGAGTAGCGAGGATCATCTCCGTCGAATAGCCGGTCGCCTTATCGATCTCGGCATAGAATGTCGAATCTTCCACCACGTTCGAAACCGCCATCGGCTGGCCGGATGAGAGTACGAAACCGGCGATACCTTTTC
>DAIOWA010000321.1:0-4306 GCA_036758705.1 Pyrinomonadaceae bacterium
GTCTAACTCGGAAACAAACATTCCATATTCACAAACAAAGCAGGCTAAAGGAAATAATCTCTCTACCGGCGTGAAAATAGCGATTGGCGTGGGTATCGTTTTCTTAGTGTTCGTTATTATTGGTCTCGCGGCGAACGACTAATGATCCAATCAATGGCGTTGATGTCAGCCCTAACCTTTTAACCGCGATTGTTCGCGTTCGAATCCCTCCCCCGAGTAAGCATCAACGCGGCATGTTCGGAGGCGAACTAGGAAGCCAGTACCTAGAAAGCGCTGTCGATGTCCGCCGCTTATGTGTCCGACTTGAAAGAAAAGAGTAAATTATGTTCAAAAAAGCGTTGGTACTTGGGTTATGCGTTGCCTTCCTGAATCTTTGCTTCAGTATGTCGGCCTTTGCCCAAGCGAGGTTGGATGAGGATGCAAAGCTCACCGCGAAGGTTAAATCGAGTATTCAAAAGTTAGGTACGGGCAAAGATGCCCGCGTGCAGGTAAAACTGAAGAATGGAACAAAGTTGAAGGGCAACGTTAGCCAGATAAATGATGATAGCTTCCTCGTGACGAATGAGGCGACGGGCAACCAAACCGAAGTTCTCTATTCCCAGACCAAACAGGTCAAACGCAGCAACCGCTATGAGGTATGGACTGTAATTGGAGTTGGAACGCTCGCCGCCATGATCGCCATAATTATAGTCGCGGGCAAATCCGATTGATTTGCAACTGCCACGCTGACATGGCTCCGAATCGGTTGTCCGAAAGACTGTTTTGCCTTACGATGGTCGAGGATGCTATGTCAGATATAGTAATAGACCTACCTGATGCCCTAGCCAAGGAAGCCCGTGACGCCGGTCTTTTGAGGTCGGACTATGTCGCCTCGATGTTTCGCAGGGAGATTCGGCGTCGAAAGGTCAATAGACTTTTTTCTGCCGCCGATCGACTCGCGAATTCTGATTCTCCGCTCACAGAACAAGACCTTGCAGCCGAGATCGAGTCTTATCGAAAAGAAAAGAAAGAACGATAAATGAGGATCACGGCGGACACGAACACCGTGATCTCGGCTCTGCTGTGGAGAGGCAATCCGCGCAGGATACTTGATGCGGCGCGCGACGGGATCATCGAACTCTACACCACGAATGAATTGCTCGCCGAACTCGAAGGCGTTCTTTCCCGCAGCAGATTTACAAGGCATCTGGAGGCCGCAGGAGTCAATGTACGCGATTTGGTTTATGGCTACGCTGCCTTAGCGGACTTGGTCGAATCGGCCACGATCGAGGCGGTTGTTCTGCGTGATCCTGACGATGACGCAGTGATTGCCTGTGCTGTCGCCGCAGAAAGCGACGCTATCGTAACGGGCGACGATGACTTGCTTTCACTCGTGCAGTACGGAGCTATCCGAATGTTGTCTGCTGCGCAAGTGGTTGCTGAACTCGATTTATGAAGAAGTTATTTGGCACCGACGGGATTCGGGGGAAGGCCGGGGAATTTCCGCTTGATGAGCAGACGATCAATACGATCGGGCGATCGCTTGCGGAGCTTTGCAGCGAGCGGCTCGACCGCACGCCGCGGTTTGTCACCGGCCGCGACACGCGCGAATCCGGCGAATGGATCGAGGCCGCGTTTCACGCCGGAGCGAAGTCTGCCGGTGCCGAAGTATTTTCGGCGGGCGTGATAACGACTCCCGGCGTAGCATTCGTTACCGGCCACGGAAACTTCGACGGTGGGATCGTCATTTCGGCGTCGCACAATCCGTTCGACGACAACGGCCTGAAGATCTTCAACCCGAGCGGCAAAAAGGCTCACGAGGGGACCGAGCGTGCCATCGAGAAAGACATCTACGAGAAACCCTCGAACGGCGAAGAAGCGATCGACATCGACACCTCGCGGATCGCGGAATTTCGCGACACATATCTAAAGCACCTCGAAAGCGGATTCGCCGGGCTCGACCTCACGGGCAAGCGGATCGTCGTCGACTGCGCCAACGGAGCCGCGTCACACCTCGCCCCGTCGCTGTTCGAACACTTCGGCGCCGAGGTCATCGCCATCCACAACACGCCCGACGGCCGCAACATCAACCTCGACTGCGGTTCGATGCACCTCGAACGCCTTCAGGCGAAGGTAAAAGAGGAAGGAGCCGCGCTCGGAGTAGCGTTTGACGGAGATGCGGACCGCTCGCTGTTCGTCAACGATCTCGGCGAAATCGTCGATGGTGATGCGGCTCTGTGGGTGATGGCGAGATACTTGAAAGCTCATGGCGGCCTTCCGAGCGGCAAGGTGATCGCGACGGTGATGAGCAACGTCGGCCTCGAACTAGCGTTGAAAGATGCGGGAATCGAACTCGTGCGGACCAGCGTCGGCGACAAATACGTACTCGACGAACTGCTCACGTCCGGAGCAGAACTCGGTGGCGAGCAATCCGGCCACATTATCTTTCCGCGCAAGAGCCTCGTCGGCGACGGAATGCTGACCGCGCTCTATCTGCTGCAGGCGATCGGTGAACTCGGCGGAACTCTCTCGAAGGCCGCCGAAGGTTTCAACCGCTATCCGCAGGTGCTGATCAACGTCCACGTCAAAGAGAAGAAGCCGTTTGAGGAAGTCGCTGCGATCCGTGATGCCGCTGCCAATGTCGAAAGCAAACTCAACGGCTCCGGCCGGCTTTTGCTAAGATATTCGGGCACGGAGAACCTCGCTCGCGTGATGATCGAAGGTAAAGATCAAACCGAGATCGACGCTCTCGCAAACGGCCTCGCCGATGTGATCCGTCAGCAACTCGCATAGCATTAAAGTCAGATTTGTTCCTCCTGTTCTTCTTGTTCTGTGGTTAAAAATCGCTAAACCACAGAACAAGATGAACAGGAAGGAAAGAGAAGAATGACCGAACGCATCAACGTAACCACACGACAGGGAAGATCAACGTATCCGATCTCGATCGACGCCGGATCTCTATCGACGATCGGCGCGATAGCTGCTGGCATCGCTCGCGGTGCAAAGGTCGCGATCATAGCGAATCAGACGGTCAACTGCCTATACGGATCGACCGTCACACGATCGCTAAAGCAGGCCGGGCTGAATCCCGTCACGCATCTCATCGGCGACGGCGAGCGGTTCAAAAGCCTCAAAACCCTCGAAGGGACGCTGAAGTTCCTGGGTGAAAACAAATTCTCACGGACGGATATCATCGTCGCACTCGGCGGCGGAGTGGTCGGCGATCTTGCGGGATTCGCGGCAGCGGTTTATCTGCGCGGGATCAAATTTATCCAGGTACCGACGACGCTGCTCTCTATGATCGATTCGTCCGTCGGCGGGAAGACGGGCATCAACACGAGCTTCGGTAAAAATCTCGTCGGAGCCTTCTATCAACCGTCCGCGGTGCTGATCGACCCCGACGTCCTCCAAACACTTCCGAAACGCGAACTGACCGCCGGTTTCTGCGAAGCCGTCAAACAAGGAGCGATCGGCGGACGCAAACTCCTACAACTAACCGAAGACGCACTGAACAACATCGGTCAATTTGACCGATTCCTTGCCGAGCAGATCCGCTTCAAGGCATTGATCGTCTCATCGGACGAGCGCGAATCTACGGAAAAGGCCGACGCTAAGTCACGGAAAATATTGAACTTCGGCCACACCTTCGGCCACGCTTTGGAAAAGGTCACGAACTATCGACGCTTCAAACACGGCGAAGCGGTCGGCCACGGCATCATCTTCGCCGCCGAACTCTCAAAAAAGCTTGAACTGCTAACCGCCGATGAAGTAGAATTGTTGAACGGTGTTGTGCATCGTGCCGGCAAGCTGCCGACATTGCACGGCATCGATCCCGCAGACATCCTTGAAGCATTCAATTTCGACAAAAAGGTGATCGGAAGTTCGCTTCAATGGATCCTGCTCGAAGGCATCGGGAAACCGGTGATCAAGTCCGGAACTGAGGTTCCGACAACGGCCGTAAAAGATACCATCCGCAAAGTCCTCAGCCGCTAAGCCTCAGCTATCCGAGGAGTTCCACCAATGAAAGATTCGACCAAGCAATATCTTGCAGACGAGCGCGGAAGCGCCGCGGCAAAATTTATCGCACTCCTAGTCCTGATCGTGCTGCTCGCGCACGCAGGGTACAACTACGTTCCTGTTGCCTACAACGGAGCCGCGTTCAAACAGGAGATGGACACCGCTGTTGTAAAAGGCCTCGCCGCCGCCGGTCAGATCAAGCCGGTCGAAGCGGTAACCGCCCACATCAAACGTGCTGCCTTCGACTATCGAGTTCCGGCGGATGCGGTCGTCGAGGTTAAGCAGGATCAGGGCCACGTCTCGGCGCACG
>DAIOWA010000322.1:0-4291 GCA_036758705.1 Pyrinomonadaceae bacterium
TGAGAGCGGCTGATTAACCTCATGTGCGATCGAAGCGGTCAATACACCCAGACTCATCGCACGAGCGACTCGAGCCAGTTCAGATCGGGCCTCACTTAAAGCTTCTTCGGAGAGTCTACGCTGAGTGACGTCCTGAACCGCACCGATGTATTCGAGTTTCGCGTCGTCCGGTGTTCGGTGTGCGATCAAATGAACATACTTCACAGAGTTGTCGGGCAAAAGTAAGCGATGTTCGTACTCGAAATCACTGGCGCCGCGACGGGCCCGGTCCACCATATCGTACAGCAATCCCATGTCATCCGGATGTACCCGCGTTGCGATCAGATCAAGTGTCACCGGTTCCTCCAGGTCGAAAGCGAAGGTTCGATATAACTGCTCGGACCAAAGAATCTCTTCAGTCTCGACGTTCCACGAAAAATTTCCGAGCCTGGCAAGATACTGGCCTTCTGCGAGAAAGGCTTCGCTGCGACGTAACTCTTCTTCGGCCAGCTTGCGTCGGGTAACGTCAGAAGTGAAGCCGACCATTCGCAACGGTTCGCCGGAATCATCAAAAAACATCCGACCGTTCGTGGCAAGCCAATGCAGGCTTCCGTCCGGCCAAATGACGCGATACTCAGCTTCGACCTCGCCGGTCTTCTCCGCCCGCTTGATCGCTTCAACAACCACAGGCCAGTCCGGCTGATACATCATTTTCTTCCAACTCTTGAAAGTTCCGTCGAAGGTTCCCGGCTTTAATCCGAACAAGGCCTCCTGTTCAGGCGACCAGTAATTGATCTCTTTCTTTACATACCAATCGAACGCCATAGCCCCCGCGGATTTTTGGGCCAGCTCCAGCAGATCTTGATACGCTTGCAGTTTTTCCAAGGCGAGTTTGCGTTCGGTTACATCCTCGTGGATAGAGATGACGGATTTCGGGTTTCCGTTGGGGTCGCGCAGTAAGGTAAAGATTCCGTTCGCCCATACGGAACTACCATCCTTCAAAATGAAGTGCTTTTCTTGTCGGAGCGTATCTCGTTTTCCTTGACGAAGTTCGACGAAGAGGTCGAGATCTTGTTCTCGATTCTCTTCCGCTGTCATTGCTGTGAACATCTCGACGGTACTCAGTTCCTCACCCGCGCAACCCAGCATGCTCTGCATAGCTCGGTTTGTACGGATCGGGCTGACCGGGTCAAGTTCGAGGAGGGTAATCCCGGCCCCGGCTTCTTCAAAGAGCGTCCTGAATCGCTGCTCGCTTTCCTGTAGTCGAGCCTCACTTTCTTTGCGATCCTGAATGTCCGTGTTGACGCCGTACCATCGGAGCACTGTTCCAGTTCCATCGAACAAAGGATTGGCCCGTAAGAGAAACCATCGATACTCTCCGTCATGTCGACGAAGCCGAAATTCGGCTTCGCCCGGGCGTTCGGACGTTAAAATTCTCTTCCACGTTGATGCCAGGTTATGTTCGTCGTCTGGGTGTACCGCATCCGTCCACGCTCCCGCGATCGCCTCTTCCTCGGACATACCAAGATAGTCAAGCGAGTGTTTGTTGAAATAATCGAGTCGGCCATTCGAGCCTGCAGACCATGCAAGAGCCGGCGTGGTGTCGATAATCAGTTTCAGATTGTGCTCGTGGGTCCGTAGAGCATACTCAGCCCTCTTTTGATCTTCAATATCAACCTGCAAATGGAACCATCGAAGTATTCGGTCTTCCTCGTCCTTTAGAGGCAGCCCGATGACATTAAACCAACGGTAAACGCCATCGTGCCGGAGGTGGCGGCTCTGCACGTTGTAAGCATTTCCCGACTCATGCGACTCAATCTGCGAGCGAATGGTCGCTTCGAGATCGTCGGGGTGAACGACGTCCGATGCCTTCCACGCTTTTAGTTCTTCGAAGGTTCGTCCGAAATAATCGAGCGTCAGTTTGTTGAGCGCCTCGACCTCACCAGTTGGCGTAGTTACAGCAACTGGGATCGGAATGCTCTCGACTATCAGTCGGAAATTATTCTCGGCCGATCGGATTGCATCCTCACGAATTTTTTGATCATGAATGTCGATGGCAACAATTGCCCAGTTTTGATAAGCCTTCTTCGGGTTCGGGACTGCGTTCGCCTGAAGCTGAAACCATTTGAACTCACCATCTGCCCGCCGCAGGCGCACTTGGGCGTTAACCAGTTCGGATGCCCGATCTGAATTCAGTTTCTCACGTAAAGTAGGGGTATCTTCGGGATGCACAATAGAGGACCAGTCGAAGCCGCCTGACTCTTCGATATCGAGCCCGGTGTATTCACGCCAAGTCCGATTCACGACATCAATCGTCCCTTCGGGCGACTGGGTCCAAACCAGTGAAGGCAACTTATCAAGGAGACCCTGGCCTCTGAGTCCGACACCGATCTTTGCGGCGCCTTGGTCCATCAATCTAGAATCCTCTGCCTCACGTGGCTTGTCCATAATACTTTGGTATCGATTCCGCCCCTCAACGGGAAGGCAACTCAAAATGGAAGAACGATCAAACTATGCGAAGCTGGCTTCCGGTGCGATCCAGGCAATGTACAGACTTCAGAAGTACATTGAAGATTCCGGGCTTGAACACTCGCTTATCGAACTTGTCAAAATCCGGGCCTCTCAAATAAATGGATGTGCCTATTGCGTCGACATGCACACACTGGATGCCCGCGCTATGGGTGAAAGCGAGCAGCGAATCTATCTTCTCAGCGCATGGCGCGAGGCGCCATTCTATAGCGAAAGAGAACGAGCCGCCTTAGCCTGGACCGAATCGGTCACCCTTATTTCAGAAAGCCACGCTTCTGACGAGGATTACGCGGCCGCTCGTGCAGAGTTCTCTGAGCAGGAGCTGGTCGATCTAACCATGGCGATCGTCGCGATAAACGGATGGAATCGCATAGGGATATCCTTCCGGGCTCAACCGGGAAAATATGAGCCACACCAAATCAAGGTTACTCAGGCGAATCACGAATCGTGATAGGAGAAGTTAGTGAGAAATCTAATGAAAACGAAGTCGAAAGCCACGTTTATATGGTCGGTTGCGATGATAGTGTTCTGCTTGGCAACCGTCTCAGCCCAAACGTCGGATCGAAAATGTCGGCCAGAAGTTATCCCGGTGGAGACCGAACCCCCGCCAAAACTTTTCGTCGACGCACCGCTGGCGGCTCCGCTCGCGAGAAACGTCGCTGTGATCCAGTACTGCACCGATAACGTGCACATCGTGCCAGTGTTCGGAGCTAGAGCTCTTGCTGTCACGCCCCGCGTCGGCCATCTGCATGTTCGAGTTGACGATGCATCATGGGTCTGGGCGGAGGCTAGCGGGAACCCGATCATTCTTTTGGGACTCGCACCTGGGCCGCACAAAGTGACCATCGAACTGGTGAATGCGAATCATCAGCCGCTCGACAAAGTAGAGATCTTGTTCAACATGCCCAAAAAGGCCAGTGCATCGTTCAGCACCAAGAATGCAGGGAACGATCGCGGTACCGTACACCATCCGCAATAACTTACAACCCAAATGAAAAGGAGAAGATCATGACTCAAAGCAGTGCAACACAAATGGGCGGCGAGATCCGCGAGTTTCGAGCCGAGATCCCGGCTTCCGACATCGACGATCTACGCCAGCGCCTGGCCGCGACCCGCTGGCCGACGAAAGAGCTTGTCTCGGATAGATCACAGGGCGTGCAGTTGGCGACGCTGCAGGCACTCGGCAAGTATTGGACGACCGACTACGACTTTTCGCGGATCGAGACTCAGCTGAACGCGCTTCCGCAGTTCAAGACCGAGATCGACGGCGTCGACATCCACTTTATTCACGTCAAATCCCAGCATGAGAATGCTCTGCCGCTGATCATGACGCATGGCTGGCCCGGCTCGGTCATTGAGCTGTTGGAAACCATCGGCCCGCTGACCGACCCGACCTCTTATGGCGGTACCGCCGCCGACGCATTCGATCTGATACTGCCGTCCCTTCCCGGGTACGGCTTCTCGAGTGAACCGGTCGAGCTTGGCTGGGACGCTGCACGCACCGGACGAGCTTGGGCGGAACTAATGGGTCGTCTCGGATACACCCGGTATGTCGCTCAGGGCGGTGACGTGGGTGCGCTTGTTACCGACCTTATGGGCCGTCAGGGAGTCAAGGGATTGGCTGGCTACCACCTGAACCTTCTCACGGCTGTTCTCGCGATCGGGGATCATCTCCCGAAAGAATCTGATCAGGAACGCACGGCACACGCGGCTGTCAACAAGTTCAAGCAGGACGGTTTCGGCTATTTTCTCGAAATGGCAACGCGACCGCAGACGATCGGCT
>DAIOWA010000323.1:0-4285 GCA_036758705.1 Pyrinomonadaceae bacterium
CACCGATCTCGATCGCTTTTTGCACGATCCGGAATCCTGGATCGTTGATCCCCGGCGTGCCCGCATCTGACACGACCGCGACCGACTTCCCTTCCGAAAGCATACGTCCAAGTTCATCCGCCCGCTCGCCTTCGTTGTGTTCGTGATAGCTGACAAGTTTCGTCGAGATCTCGAACGCGTTGAGCAGTTTTCGCGTATGCCGCGTATCCTCGCACGCGATAACGTCCGCGGACCTCAACACCTCGACCGCCCGGAACGTGAGGTCCTGCAGATTGCCGATCGGCGTCGCGACAAGATAAAGAGTACCGAGCATAAAAGTTCAGAGTGCAAGCTTTAGGTTGTTTCGGTTAGGATCAAGCGTTTTGAAATTAACACATACAAGCTAATGCTTGCACTCTGAACTGAGAAAAGGCCCGAACCCTTTCGAGTTCGAGCCTATCCGTCTTTCAGTTGTCAGGAAACTAGAAAGGAAGCGGAAACGGGATACGATTTCTCCAGTCGCCGTTGCGATTCGGATAGCGGTTATTGTTGCCGCGATTATTGTATCCGCCGTTGTAGCCATAGGTATTTGCGATCGCATTGATGTCGCCGCGCATCGAGTTCCACTGGCCGTTCAGGTTGTTGTTGTTACCATATCGGCCATTGCGGTTGTTTCCCCAGCCGCCATTGTTGCCCAGAGCATTGTCCATTCGCGAAGCCGCATCCAGAAGTCGTCGTGCTGCGTCCTCGCTGTTGCGAAGGTTTCGTCCGTTGCCGTACTTCTTCTCGAAATTCTCTGCCGCACGCCGGAAATCACCAGCGACCTGCTTCAGATCGTTGTTGTAATAGCCGCCGTTGCGGTTATTACCCCAACCACCGTTGTTGCCCCAACCGCCGCGATCGTTACGATTATCGACGGTGTTGTCGACGCGACGCTCAAAGTCCTTACTCTGTCGAACGAGACGGTCCGCAACGTTGCGAAGATCGTTGTTATACCGGCCATTGCCGTAGCCGCCGTTACCATATCCGCCGTTGCCGTTCGGATACCATTGAGCCGACGCGATCGAAGGTAATGCGAGAACCACTAACCCAAACACACCCAAAGCGATAAATTTACTAATTCGATTCATTGTTTTCTCCCCAAACCAAAGTTGTTCGGGCAATGCTCCTGCATTGCTTGCCCTTGCTATTGCAATGAATATGCCAATCTTTACGCTCGCTTGCAGAAAATCGAAAAGCCTTGCATTTGCAAGGCTTTACCGAATGTACAGTATCGTATTGAGTGATGATATCGGTGGCTAACGCACCATTACGTCAGCCGTGTGTTTGAGATGGTCAGCGCTTATTCGCCGAGCGCTTTGGCAGCATTCAGACGTCCACCGACGACCACTTTGCCGGTCAGCGTATCAATCGGATCGGCCGATTTCATGATCCGTTCGCGAAGCTTTGCCATCGACAATTTCGGCTCGCTGGCGAGGATCAGAGCGGCAATTCCCGCAACCTGCGGGGCTGCCATTGACGTGCCCGAAGCCTCGCGATATTGATCGCCCAGCCACGTCGAAGTAATCTCGCGTCCGGGTGCAGCGACGTGAACAGTCTTCGCTCCGTAATTTGAAAAGCTTGCGAGTTTGTCGTTGCGGTCGAGAGCTGCGACACTCAGGACGTTTGGCAGGTCGTAGTTCGACGGGTAGTGTGCCCGGCGGTCGTTATCAGTGCTGCTGTTTCCGGCTGCAGCAACGAAAAGGATCCCCGCATCGCTCGCAGCCTTGATCGCATCCTCAAGGGCTTTCGAACGCTGCGTCGAACCCCAGCTCGCATTGATCACGCGAAGGTTAACGCCGGCTTTCTTGCGTTGGATCGCGTAATTGATCGACTCGATCGCGTCCTTAACATCACCAAATCCGCCGCGTCCGAGAAACTTGAGCGGCATGATCTTGACGTTCCAGTTGATACCCGAGATCCCTTCGCCGTTGTTTCCTTCGGCTCCGATGATTCCCGCACAATGCGTTCCGTGGCCGTTGTCGTCCATCGGATCGCCCGCATTCGCGTTTGCGTCAAACCCGTGCAGATCGTCGATGGTTCCGAGTTCGCCGTCTGTATACTCCGGCAAGTTGGCCGGACGGATCCACATATTCTCCGCGAGGTCCTTATGGGTGTAATCGACGCCGGTATCAAGCACGGCAACGACAACCTCGGCACTTCCTTGCGTCTTCGCCCATGCCTTGAGTGCGTCGATATGTGCATTCGCTTTGCCGCCGTTCTGGCCGGTGTTATTCAATGCCCACTGATCGCTAAAAAGCGGATCATTCGGGGCTCCGACCGGATTCGGTGCAAATGCGGCGGGGCGTGAGTTTCTGTCTACTGAATCGTCAAGCGCTATCTGAAAGTTCGGCTCGGCATAATCCACCAGTTCGGACATCGACTGATACTGGCGAACAGTCGCTTCGACATCAGCGTCATCCAGATCGTCGATAGCAACTAATCCATCAACGGACTCAATCTGGTCCTCAACCCTATCATTCAACGAAGCAGCAACCTGCTTGTAGTTAATGCCCGACTTAAAGCGGACCAGGAGTTCGGGTCTGCCATCAAGCTCGGCAACCTTTACGGGTGTGATCTTGGCAGCTTTCTTCGGCGTGGTGTCCTGCACCTTCAGCATCGAACGCCACCGCCCGATCTGTCCGACAACCGCCGCCAACGCGACCAAAACCACTGCGATCATTAGATGAACCAGAAAATTACCGCGATTCATATAGATACTCCTGAACCTTAGATGCCGTTATCCCTTGACGAGATAGTTCTTTCCTTCGAAGCCTTTGGCCCGAAGCTGGTACTTATCCGCCCGATATTCATAAGTTTTGCCGTTCGCTTTCAGGTCGATCTCCCAACCCGTCGCGATCATCATCGCCGACGCTTCGTCCCCAACAGGCGCACCCAATGACATATCCGGAAAATCCCTCGCCGTCACGCCCGAAACAGACACTTCGCCTTCGCTCACCCCCAGCCTGCGAGCAAGATCTCGCTTTGCAGCCTCAGTGGCGGAATCACGGTCAAAACCCATATCGCTAACCTCCAATTCTGCTACTTCTACGACCGAGAGTCAACGAATGTTCTCCTGTCCAACAAACTTCAGTTTGTTGCTGCTTAACATCCTCACGTATCATCTTTTTCGTCAGGGAGTTAGAAGTAACTTTCTGATTCTTTGACAGCCTAACTAGGCAAGACGGGACTGTGTAATCGCGAACGTCTCTGTGTCCTTTGTGGGTTTCCCTTTGCGCCTTTGTGGTAAAATCCCCAGCTAACCACAAAGGCACCAAGATGAAGACACAAAGGACTCAAAGAAGATCAACTAGGTTCTCGTTTGGGGTTGTTATGGAAGCGGAGTGAAGCGTTTGAACCATCCTGTCTCATACAGCAGCTGAATAGACTCCCGGATGCTTGTTTCTGTTATCTCAGGGACAACTATCATCCCGACAGCGGCGATAAACGAATCGCTTGCGAAGCCTTTATTTTTGAGATCATTCTGCGACTCTAGGTCTTGGGACAGACGCACGGGAACAATAAAAGAGACTTCATACCTATTGCCGTCTTCAAGTTCAACGGTGACTCCGCCGTACCAGCCTTTTGCCGTGACTTCCCACTCGATCTCATCGAACGGGTAGCTGAAGTGTAGCCGAGGATAGGTCATTCGTTGTCTATCTCGATGCTGGTCTCGTGCTCAGATTCCTAACGATCTCAACCAACGCGGGCATTATATAAGTCGCGCAAGCCACGCCGAGGATCATACCGGTGATAAATCGTGACGCGTGGTTGTTGTGCCAGATGTCGAGTACGCCGAGCGACCAGTCGATCGCGATCGGCACCATCGAGGCGAACAGCCAGATCCGAGGCAGCGGATCGATGTTCTCAATGCTTCGCCACAGCGGATAGGCGATCAGCCCGGCAAGCAGCCCGAAATACACGCCGAAGCAACGCGAACACACCGCCAACTGATGGTCGAAGATATGAAACGACCTCGCCGGCATCTGATGGCAGATAAAACTGAAGAAATGATAGAGCGGCGACGAAATGCCTGTCTGCCCGTTTGCCGCTAAGATAGGCGGCAGCACGATCAGCAGCAGCCATACCGTTACGACCGCAACCGCGACCCACCATGCCTTGAACGCTTGCGTTCGAGCCGCAGCGATCGACACATAATTTCCGGCTGGCAAAGTCATAAAGGCTAGAGTGCAAGCTTCAGTTTGTAAGCCGTTGCACCAAGACGGCTATCGGCAATGCACTACAAGCTAAAGCTTGCATTCTGAAC
>DAIOWA010000324.1:0-4261 GCA_036758705.1 Pyrinomonadaceae bacterium
ACTGCGTCGTACGCGTAGCTTTCCATACTTCCGTGTAGCAAATCGCTCACGCCCGTCAACCTATCAACGTTGTCGTATGAATACGTCCTCGTTCGGGCCGGATCGGTAATTGTCGAGATCTGGTTGGCGGCATTGTAACCGTATTGCCTGTCGAGAAGCGTTGTCGTCGAATTTGCGTCTTTTATTCGAGTCAATCGAGACATATCATCATACGAATAGCTCGTAGCGATCCCGTTCGGCAACGCCTTCGAGGTCAACCGGTCGGCTATATCGTATCCATAATTGGTAATCGCGCTCTCGGGTACATTCGTTATCGACGCAAGCCGGTCGGCGTTGTCATACGAATAGCCCACAAGGCTTGTTCCGTTCAGCTTAATCCCGATCCGGTTGCCATTCGCGTCGTAATCATAGTCGAGCACCTTGCCGTAAACGTCGGTCGTTGTGTCTACACGTCCGCGATTGTCATATGTGAAACTCACCGTACCGTTCGAGTTCGCGGCGGTCAGGATGCGGGAAAGATCGTCGTAGGTGTAGGTTCCCATCGAACCGCTCGTCAGCCGGTTGAGGTTGTCGTAGGCATAGTTCGTTACGGTGCCGTTGTGATCGGTCCGCTTTGTCCTATTTCCAACCTCGTCGTACAGGTAGCTCATCGTCGTTCCGGCTCGAGTTTCCGTGAGTTTTCTGCCCAAAGGGTCATATGTAAATACATACTCCTGATTCAGCGCATCTTTCACTTTTGTGAGTTGGGAGCGGAGGTTGTATTCGAAATTTGTCTGATTCGTCAGTGCGTCCGTGATCTTTGTTAATCGGCTCGAAGTGTCGTAATCGTAGCTCGTCGTCCGCCCCGCCGTATCGACGCGCGTCTTTACGTTTCCGAGCTTGTCGTAGGTTGTGCTTTCCTCAAGCCTCGTAATACCGGTAGATGCTGGCGGATAGACGACCTTATTAAGACGGTTGAAATCGTCGTATTCGAAGTTCGTCGTGTTGCCGAGTGCGTCAGTCTGCGACGTCAGATTCGACATCAGATCATAGCCGAACGTCCTTGCATGACTCAGGGCATCGGTGACGCTAGTTAAACGATACGCGCCATCGTAAACATAAGCAGTTGAATATCCGCGCGGGTCGCGAGTGGCCGTTTTTCGTCCCGCGAGATCGTAAGTATGTTCTAGGTAATTCGCGTCAGGGAACGTCGTTCGTTTTGGACGATTGTTAAGGTCGTAGGTGAACGTCGTTGTCTCGCTTTTTGCGTTCGTGAGGCTTGTCAAGCGTGCTCGGCCATCGTATCCAAATGCCGTAACCTTGCCGTTCGCGTCCGTAATATCTTCGAGCCGGCCCTGCGAGTCATATGTCAGTGTGGTCGTTTTGCTTCGGGCATCGGTCACCGTCTCGATCTGACCAAGATTGGTGTAAGTCAATGTAGTTGTATATCCGAGACGGTCGCTAGTGGTCTCGAGATTTCCTTTACCAACGGAATCGTAAACGTTGATGACAGTGTTATTACTTGTGCCGTGGTCGACCCGATCATTGTATGTCAGAACCTGTCCAAGATTGTTGTACGTCCAACTTTGAGTGCCGAGGACATCAGTTTGAGTAAGCCGGTTTCCGAGGCCATCATACGTATACGTCGTTTCATTCAAGAGGGCGTCCGTAACTTTTGTAATGTTAAGCCGCGAATCATACTCATACTGAGTTGTCTCGGAGCCTCCGGCACACCCACAAGCCCCCTCGATCTTCGTGATGGCGTTGCGGCCTTTCGAACCGTCGAAATAATATTTCGTAATTCGTCCTAACCCGTCGGTGACTGTCGAGTACGGGGCGGCGGCGTTTACCTGGCTGTAATCGATGGTGTAGAGTTCTGCTCCCCCGGCTATCTCCGAAGTTGTGGCTCTTCCCACCGAATCGTACTGATGGGTTTCAAGAACGTTGTTTAGAGCATCTTTAACAGTCGCCAAATAGGTTTTTGTTCCTACGGTAACGTACTCGAACTGGTATTTCGATCCATCCGCATAGGTCACCGAGGTGAGGTATTCCCCGCTCGTGTCGTAGCCATAAGTCGCGATCGTACCGATCGAATCCGTGATCTGCGATACCTTTCCGTTCGTTGTGTACGCGATCGCCACGCTTCTTCCGAATGGATCAGTAATTCCGGTCAAGTTGGTAGCGGTGTAAGAAAAGCTGGTTTGATTGAGGTTTCTGTCTTTATTCCAGAGTAGTTGTCCAGTTGCCGAGAACCGCGCTGTCCTTCCATCCTTCCACGTGAGAGTGTACTCGGTTTCGGGCGCTACGGGCGTTGGGATTTTCCCTTCGAGACCCGACCTCGTAGATTCATAAGTGCCACTGCCGGTATTAAGAAAGTCCACTACTAGACCGGTTCCAATATCCAATCGTATCAAGGCCTCGTTATCCAACGATGGCATGATGAGTAGTTTGGCCTCGTAATCGCTGCTCCAACCGTTTCCAAAAATGCCCGAGACGTTTATCCCGCTATTGTAAGTTCGCGTTACATTGATCCCGCCCACTGTTCCCGGCAAGACGTAGTCGGTCTGCTGGAGCCACATATTGCCATTTGTAACATTCACCGGCTTGCCGACCTCTGGAACTGGACATGTTATTCCCGGCCCGGCATTGTACCGTCGTCCGTCCATGGCTCCGGCAGGAAGAACCAGATCCTGGTTTATTGGTGAGCAGATTCCATACCCATACCAAAAGGGGTACTCCCTAGGATTAAGGCCGCCGCTTTCGTGAACGAATCTTGCCCAATAGTACTGGTTCGGCCACCCCACAGCGCAGTTTTCGAAAGTGACAGAGTATTGACCAACATTATTGGTCGTCACAGCCTTTCCCGTATAACCGTTTGCGCTTCTCTCCACGAAGAAAGTGAAGTTTGGTACCGGAACTCCATTGTTACGAAGGGTGCCACTGATAACTCTGTCATACGGCCCGCCGCCCTGAGCATGGGCAAAGGAAACGAAGACCGGCGGCACGATAGCCAAAAGCAGAGCCGCGATACGAAGGAACCTGACCGATGAGGGTTGCGGTGTCTCGAACAGAATGACTTTGCGTGCCGAGTTCGCTTTGAAGCGGGTAGATCTTCTTCTAAAGAAATATCGGGTAAGGCAATGGCAGCTAAATACCGAAGCCTGGCGAGTTGCTCGTGGGAGATTCATTTGTCTTTCCTCTTTTAGTCGATAGTAACCTAAAAACTTGTTTTGGATACCGAACGAGATATCCCCTGAATTGATTTCCAAACACTATCTTCGAAATTGAAGATCTTGTCAAGAACGCTGCCGGAAGTTGAATATTCCGGTAGCTGCAGCGGTCGCCTCTACTTGCGCTTGCGGCCTTTCATGGCGGTGGTGACGATGACGGTTTCGGAGAGTTTTAGGATGAGGCGGCCGTTGCGGACCTCGGGGCGGATGAAGCGCGAGGTTGCGGGCATGCGGATGTTGAAGTGGCGGCAGAACGGTGCGGCGTTGACGCGGACGCCCTCGTTCTTGTTCTGCATGACGGGCAGCGATTCGGCCACGCGGACGGCCGATACCGGTTCCACCGCGATCGTGTCCGTCGTGCGGCTAAAGTATAGATTCACGGCCGGCGGTTTCCCGATCATCGCATACGCCTTTCGGTTCAGGATCAGTCGGCCATTCGGCGCCAGGCTTACGTGTACGCGCACACTCGGGTCTTCGGTTGGTCCGCCGCGATATTTTTCAAATTCTCTTTCGATGGGATTGAGCATAATTTTCGGTACACGCTCCTTTGTCGTGTTGTTGCATTTATAGCACAATGTCGCATTAACGGTCAAGGTTTTTAGTTATCGCTTAGCGTCGTTTAGTGGCGTACGTGGTTTGGCTTTAGACTTCCAAACCACTGAATACACGAAACGGCACGAAAGCAGACGAAAGGATCGCATCCGTCTCTTCGTTAGCATCGCTGCCTTTGATATCTTGATCCCATTCCGATCTCGTGCAGCGGACGCCTCGTCTCTTTGATCGTCCCGTTCGTTCCGTTTGTCGCTCCGGATCCCTGGCGTTTCAGCCGTCGCGTCAGCCGTGCCCGCTGCTCGCGTCGTGCCAGCCCTCCGGTCAGAAATAGCCGCAAGATCGGCGATAAAGAGCGGCCGCAAAGATCACTTAAACATCGCTAGAATACAAAAAAGCTCCGCAGGGCATACTTAAAATGGGATTTGCACGTGCAAAAGTTCGCCCCAAAGTGCGCAAAGATTTGCCCGCGCTTAAGTCTAACGACCAGCGCAAAAGCGGCC
>DAIOWA010000325.1:0-4253 GCA_036758705.1 Pyrinomonadaceae bacterium
GCTGAACGCCCTTCTTGATCTCGGCGGTTTTGTTTGAAGTGTTGCTCGCCGAGCCGCCGCACGCTGAAAGGGCGATCGCTGCGAAAATCGTGAAAACAATAAGTTTCATATGGTTATTTACGGCCAGCTTTCAGCCGTGAGCCGTCAGCTTCGAGTCAGAATCGTTTTTGGCTGTCCAGAAGAATGGTTACGGGACCGTCGTTTACCAATTCGACATCCATCATCGCTTGAAAACGGCCGGTCTGGACGCCATCGACTTGTTTGGCAGCTTCCGCGACGAAAATTTCGTATAGGTGATTTGCCCGTTCCGGCGTAGCCGCTTCGATGAACGACGGCCGGCGGCCGCGTGTCACATCACCATAGAGGGTAAATTGCGATACGACTAACAGCTCACCTTTGATATCGAGGAGCGAAAGATTCATCTTCTCTTCCGCATCCTCGAACACTCTCAAGTTCAGGACCTTCTCGACCAAATAAGCCGTGTCCTTTTCTGTATCGCGAACTGAAACACCCAGCAATATCAACAATCCCTTGCCGATCTCACCGGTGATCTCGTCGCCGACGGTCACCTTAGCCCGCGATACCCTCTGAACGACTGCTCGCATTTAGGCGGCGAGTTCTTCGATGAAGACGCGGTTCATTACGACCGGTTCGAGCGGCTTGTCGTTGTGATTACGATCAACGCTTGCGATCGCATCGACGACATCCTGCCCTTCGAGCAGCCGTCCAAACTTCGTGTAAGCCGGCGGCAGCGGATAATCGACGTGCATAATGAAGAACTGCGATCCGTTGGTATTCGGTCCGGCGTTGGCCATCGCGACGGTGCCCTTGTCGTAGATTCCCGCGTAGAGATCGGAATCCTTGTCGATCTCGTCGTCAAACTTTCCGCCCCACGCAGATTCGCCACCGTATCCTTCGCCGAGCGGATCGCCGCCCTGGATCATAAAGTTCGGAATGACGCGATGAAAGATCACGCCGTCGTAGTAATTCTTATCGGCAAGAAGCCTAAAATTTTCAGTCGTTTTCGGAGCGTCCTGCTCCAAAAGCTCAAATCGGATCGTACCCTTATTCGTTTCGATAACTGCTGTTCTGTTAGCCACTTAATTCTCCTGATTTAGTATGAATCTCTCTATCGCAGCGGCCACGCCGCCTTCGTTATTACTTAAAGTTTTATAGAATTCCGCTCTCTCAAGCAAACCTGCGTCCGCATTTCCCATCACTACAGGCGTTCCGGCGAATTCGAGCATATCGAGATCGTTAAAGTTGTCTCCGATGACCATTACGTTTTCAGCGGTAAGGCCGTTTAGGATCGCGAGCTTCTCGACTCCGGTTCCTTTCGAGGCGTCGGGCGGAAGGATGTCGATAAGCGTGAAGTCCAGCAACGGATAAATAGTTGGAAGGATCTTAACCGCGTCTCCAAGTTCTTCTTCCAGGAACGCGAGCATTCGCTGCATCGGTTCACACTGTCCGGAGAATGAAATGTGAATGACCTCGTGATCCGGCAGAGCTTCGCGGAGGTCTTCGACGTGCATGACTGCGTGATCGGCTTCGTCGCCGTGCAGACGGGTTGACCATTCGAGATATCGCTGCAACGGGACGTTGTCCGCCGACACGCGATCGTAGAGCATCGAGCCCTTTCCATGCGGATCCGCACTCACCAACGCATTCCCGCCGAACTCCTTTCCGACCCGAATAACCTCCTGTACCGTATCACCGGACAGCAGACTCGCTGACACGGTTTCGAGCGACTCCGCATATTTCAGCAACGCACCGTTGTGCGTCACCAGCGGAGCATTAAACTCCATCTCGATCCCCACCGGCCTCGCATCCCGAAACCTCCGCCCCGTAGCGATCGTCACCAGCACGCCCACATCCTCAGCCGCACGTATCGCCCGCCGATTAGCCTCCGGTACGTTCCCCCGAGAATCCAGCAGCGTACCGTCTAGATCGAGTGCTAAAAGTTTGATCACCGAGCCGCCTTGTGTGCATCCATATAGGCCCGAAGGAGTTGATTGATCTTAGTTTGATAGCCTTGCCCTTGCTCTCGGAAGAAGGTGATAACGTCCTGATCAATTCGAAGTGTGATCTGCTGTTTGTTCGGCAACGGCTTAAATCCCTTGCGAACGATCGCATTCGCAAACATCTCTGGCGTGACTTCCGGGAGGTCGGAAAAGTCAATGTCTTCGTCACGCATGTTTCTCACACGTTCCCAATCAGTCTCGGATACTCTTGTAGTATTCTTTTTCTTCATTTTTAGTCGCTCTTCTAAATGAAATTACTCTCATCGTTTCGTCAGATTGTGTGTAAACGACCGCAACGACCAGGTCGTTCAACATCCCGAAACTGACCCATCGTGTTTCTCCGTAATCGAATCGGTCATCAACGAGAGCCGAAGTTTCGTTTTCAAATACGAACTCAACATCGTTGAAATCAAGTCCGTGTCTTCGTAGGTTTGTTTGTCGCTTTCGTTCATCCCATTCAAATATCATAGATAGTGTAACTACGCGGTGTAACTACGTCAAGGTTTAGGCTACAAGCATCCCGTCCAGATCAAGTGCAAGGAGTTTGATCATTTCTTGATGTCCTTCATCGCGATGTAACAGGGAAGGAGTTTTCTGAACGGAAGCTTGACCTTCTCAAATGGCAGCGTCAACTTCATTTCCCACCGCTCAACTATCTGGTCACATCCAACCCATCGCATGACTCTGAATTTCTTCCGAGGACCGTTTGCAAACAACCGTCCGTCCTTAAATCGATTCGGTGATTCGACCACCACGTACTCGCTTTTGGCTCCCTCGCTATAAGGCGTCGAATCAAGGCGAACGAGAAGAGCATCTCGCGGAGGAAAGAAGCCGCAATAGTTGAATAACCGCGGGTAATCAACGTGCCAGCGATATCCAGCCACCGTACCTGTCAGATCAACTTCTCGATATTCGAAGAGGCTCTGCCCATGGCCAATGCCAAAGAAACTCGCGAGAGTCAGGACTATAAATATCGATCTCATATTAACTCCACTAATTCGAATTGGTATTAGCCGCCTCGTTTGCACGCCTTTCGGCACGTTGTTGTTCCAGCCATTTCTGGTAGTCGGCCTTGGCACGTTCGAAGTCGGCGGCAGAGGCGAAGAATAGGTGGGAGCCGTCGTTCTTCTGGACGTCGAGGACGTAAAAGATGTAGTCGGTTGTGGCCGGGTTCAGAGCCGCTTCGATAGACGAGACGGTCACGCCTGAGATGGGGCCTGGGGGCAGTCCGGCTCGCTTGCGGGTGTTGTATGGGGAGTTAGCATCGAGATCGCTCTGATTGATGGTGCCGTCCCAACGGCCTTCCATCTTGGCGATGTAAACGTTGGTCTGATCGATCCCGAGGGCCATCCCTTTCGACAGGCGATTAAAGATCACACTCGCGACCACCGCACGCTCCTGCGGATACTTCGACTCGGTCTCGATCAGCGAAGCGATCGTCACAACCTGATGCGGCGTCAATCCCTTCGCCTTCGCCGCCTCGGTCCATTCCGGTTTCCACACTTTGCGAAACTGTTCGACCATCTGTTTGATGATGGCCTGCGGCTGCGTGCCGGGAGGGAAGTCGTACGTCGCCGGATACATATACCCTTCCAGATTCTTCGCCTCGGCGTCGATGTCGCTGATCTGCGAGGTATCGTTCATCAACGCGAGCACGTCCTGGTCCGTCCAGATGATCGGCGAACCTCGATCGACGGTGCCGCTCTGCTCGGGCGGATTCTTGTTGACGAAATCCGCGATCCGCTTGCTGATGTCAAAGATGGTGAAGCCTTCGGGGATGGTGAGCCGCGTGACGCGTTCCTCGCCTTTTTCGAGTTCCGCAAGCACCTGCAGCGGAGAGATCGGGGAAGGAAATTTGTAATCGCCGGCCTTTATCTTCGAAGCGTCTCCCCACAAACGCAGATACAGCATCACCGGCGTACCGTCCGCTATTACGCCCTCGCTCACTAGCTTGCCTATCACCGCCGCCGGTGCCGAGCCTTTCTCTATCTTGATATACGTGTCTGCCTTCGCGTGCTCCTGCGGAACGTCCATCGCACGCTTCACCCACCACAGCGTCCCGCCCAACACCGCCAACGCCGCAAATACAAGTATGACAACAGCTATTAAGAGCTTCCGAATCATACCGAGAGTTTAGCAAAGTCAGAGAGATTACAAATCATCTTGGAACATTTCGACTCGATGATACGTTTTTCAGAATACCTACGCGTTATATAGGTGGAATACAACTGA
>DAIOWA010000326.1:0-4235 GCA_036758705.1 Pyrinomonadaceae bacterium
CCCGTTTGAGAATCAGAACCTCTACGTAACCGTTAATCACGACGGTCAGCGAATTCTAGAGGTCTTCGTCGCCGGTCCGATCAGCGCTGGCGTCGGCCTGCTCGCGTCGAAGATGCTGCGAGGTGGATTCGAAGTTCAGGAAGTGGCACGAAGCCTTAATAAAGTCACGGGAACTCACGCCGTATGGTTCAACGAACGGCTGCTGACTTCACCTGAGCAAGCAGTCGCCGAATGTCTGTTCGTGATAGATCGGCGTTTGAAGAATCTGCCCGCCTCGGCCAGACAGATCAGCAAGATGCAAGCCTCAGCGACGGTCACGGACAACATCTATGACGAGATGTCCACGCTGATCGGCGAGTGCCCCGAATGCCAGGGCCAACTCGAACACGCATCCGGCTGCGATTTCTGCCGCGACTGCGGCTATTCGAAATGCAAGTAGCAAGTAGATCAACGATTCACGGGCACGTCGAGAAGCCGGCGGGCCTTCAATTTCGGATCAAGAACGATCGCCCTCGCGAAGTTCTTCTCAGCCAACTCCGCCATCCCGATATTCTGCAGCCGTTGGCCGACCATCCACAGAAAGTATGCATCGACCGGAACATTCTTTACCGAAATCGCCTCATATCGGGATGAAGCCGCCTGATCGCCGGCCGCGGCATAAGCACCTGCGAGAAAATAATTGGAAAGAACAATGTTCGGGCTCTTGTCCGCAAGCAACCTCCAGGTTTCGATGGCCTCTTCTCTTCGCCCAAGCCGCCACAACGATTCACCCTTCTCTTCCAGTGCTGCCGACATCGAAGGAAACTCCGCGGCAACCGTTTCCAGTTCCGTCAACGCCTCACTCGGCCGACCGAGCCGATTTAGGATCGCTCCACGGTAATACAGACTTAACGCCCCTGCCTGACCCTCCTGAGTTTCCGCCGCTTCCTTCAAGATATCAACCGCTTCGTTCGCATCACCCGACAAGTACTCAAGCCACGCCTGCTTCGATATCGCGGGCACGTTCGTCAGCACGGCGATCCGGTCGGCGTTTCGGAAACTATCGCGACCGCGTTCGATGGCGGCTCGATCAGCAGGCGAGAGCCACGATCGCGGATCCGCTTGGGCCAGGGCTAGCTCATCCGGCAGTCGAACCGATTCGAACGCCCTCGCACCTACCGCCTCAAAGTATCTCACGACGCCGCTATGAGCATTGAACCCAAGCCAAAAAATCGCGAACACGGTGAACAACAAACCATAGCTGCTGATCTTTCCCGAAGCCTTGAGATTCCAGCGATAGAAAGACAGATCGCGCGACCGATACATTTGAAAAAGCCGCAGGAAAAGATATGTACTGACAGTTGCGATACCAAGAGCCATCAGCATCGGGACGATTTGATATACATCCCAGACAGCAAAGAAGCTGAGAGCGAAGGCGATCACGCCAGCGATCTCCTCGGGCCAAGTGATCGAGTAGCTCTTGGAAACCCGGTCGCTATCGCTCCCGGTTCTGACGAGAACTGCGGGCCTTCCAAATCCGAAGTACAACGCGTCGTTCGGACATACGCTAACGCAGTCCATACACTTCATGCACCCCGGATCGACGACCATTCCGTACTGCTTTACTTCGGCATGGACGATCACATTCGACGTACAGGTAGCAGTGCAATGACCGCAGGAGTTGCAGGCATCGGTAACGCGAATGCGGCCTGGTGCGATCTTATCCGCGACACCGAAGAAACCTCCGTAAGGACAGGCGTAGGTGCAGAATCCCTTCGATCCGAGAAAGTAAACCGTCACAAATCCGCAGATAAAAAGAAACGGAATCGCAATCCATACCGGCGGAAAGGTCGCCCAGAGATCCGTGACGATCACATGGTTCGTGAAGTGCGGCATCAGCGGTTCGTTCGCGTGTTTAACGATCCATCGATTCACCGCGGGCCATACGAACATATACAGGGCGACGGCCAGCGGAATGTAGATAAGGAGACGCGATCGGAACGGCCTTGGCCTAAGTCCCAGCTTCTTCAAGAGCCACGCGCATCCATCCTGCAAAGCGAGCACATGGCATCCCCAGCCGCATACGAATCTTCCAAATATCAGCGTGGCGATGATCGCAAGCGAGAAAAATATGAATCCGGCATTCACCGCACCGGTTTGCAGCGTATGCATCGCCTCAGACGGTTCGATCGGCGACACCGTCTCACCCATCATCTGCCATTGAATGATGTGGGCGACCATCAAGAGTTGGAGAGAAATAAGAGCAATCGCGCGCCATTTCGAAGTGGACGACTTCGCAATTTCCTCGTCCTTTGGGGAAAGTTTTGCATCAAGTATCGGAAGACTGATCGACCGTTTGGAGCTTCGTTTTTTGGTCGAACAACCTTGTTTCATTGTAGTGATTCGAGAGCAATACGACTTGAAAAACCTGCATTAAAGAGTGTAAAAGGAAAGTACTGGTTTTCCGAAGCCTTACACTGCAAACCGTCCTTCTCTGTAGTAACTTTTTGCCGATCTCGGGGATTTTATGATCAAACTCGTGTTGCTAGCGCTCCTACCGCAGCTTTTCTTTTTCGGCAGTTTCACCGATGAGGAGTTTAGTCCAATGCAGCGTTCAACGGAACGCACGTACGAAAAAATGGCCGCCGCGTCAGGTTCCGTGTCCATACGCCTGGACGTGAACGCTCTTCACGGAAGTTACGCCACACAACCGGCATACACAGACCTTACCTTTCAAGCCGGCACCGATTCATTTTTTACTGCGGTCGCCATGGACGATGAATTTCGCGGCCTGCTTCCGAGTTCGCTGTCCCTCATTTCCAAGGGGCAAACGACGATTCCCGGAAAGTTCGGAACATCGCTCGGACAATTGATCGTCGAATCGGCCGCGTTCGGAAGCCACTACAGCCTGGTAATTAGAGATGTTAGATCCGGGTTCGCTTTTTTTAACGTCGAAGGCCACGAGTATGTCTATCAGGCGCACGGCCGGTTCCTTTCGATCAAAGGCGGTCGGCTTCTGATCTCGAAGGAGTACGCCGAAGAATTGGGAAGGCCCAAAGACGCGGGTCGCGCGGTTGGTGAGATTTCCATCGACGTTTCAATGCGAGCGATCGAGGTAATGAAGGTTGTAGATGGAGCCGTCATTTCGAATACACTCCCCGCGGCACCGGAAGCAGGAACTGTTCCGGGGCCCGATGTCATTGTTGGCGATCTGTCGAGTCTTCAACAGTTTGGAGGCAGCGGGACACAAATAGGTCTGGCTGTGGCGACCGATTCATGCAACTTTGGCACGGTCGATCTGAACTGGAATCCCCTTCCTGCCAACGATCATCCGGTGATTCCACAGAATATGTACAGGATGAGCGGCGGCACCAACAACGACGATCGTTTCGAGCAGATCGGGCAGTCTAACGTTAAGCACGCCTTTTTCGCGAATTCTCAGAATCTATGCAGTCTCGGCTGCAATGGCGTAAATGGCAATCGACTCGGCTCCGGTTGTTCTGACCCTTACTCCGCAACCTTGAATGCCGGACCGAATCTTGGATCGAGAGCATGGATCAACCCATTCACGGGAGCGTTTCCGTCCGGTGGAGCGTCGGGCGCTTTCGTAGCCAACAATCACACTGGGCATATTCACACTGGGACTTCTCATCGGATCCTTACTGAGGTCACGGACCTGACGCCAAGCCAGAATACGGGAGCGACGTACTACGTCGAATCGCAATATATCACTCCGCACGAATATGCCTGGTGCCAGGCAAATCCCACTCAGTGCAATATGTATAACAACGCCTCGTACCGCCGATTCAACGTGACGAGTGCGGGCAGTCCGTTCAGCTTTTCACCGGCGGCACCAACCGAACGGTCAAAGCCGGCGATAATGGCATGGACGGGTGCAACAGTGACGCAGTTCGTCCCGGATCCGGGAAACGACGGTATCGGTTTCGTCGCATACAAAGTGACAAACCCGTCTGCCGGCGTATGGCGGTATGAATACGCTGTCTATAACCAAAACATTGATCGTGCCATCCAAATGTTTACCGTTCCGATAGGCAACGAAGCGAGCGTATCAAACATTGGATTTCACGCCCCGCCGCAACATCCGGGATGGACATTCGACGGGACGGGTGGGGATGCCGGGTATAGCAGCATGCCTTGGACACCGACTCAGAACGCCGTGTCTCTTTCATGGGCTACTGAAACTATGGACCAAAATCCTAATGCGAACGCGATCCGCTGGGGAACACTTTACAACT
>DAIOWA010000327.1:0-4232 GCA_036758705.1 Pyrinomonadaceae bacterium
CGCGGACGTTCGTAAAATGCGGCGAGCCATTTTCATTATGAATGTAACCGCCCCGCGGATTCTCGACTTGCGGCAGCTCATCGAACGGCACGAGCTTCGTCCACACATCCGCAATGCCGCGAGCCGGCAATGCCGTCACGTCATCGACCGGAGCGTGCGGCAGCAGCGGCAGCGACGCGTTCCAAACGTAAAAAATATTCCCCGCCCGATCGGCATAAGTGAAGTTCGATGTCGGCCTCGCACGCATTCGCATCGCGTCCTTCCACTCGGCCAGCGATTTCGCCCGCATCATCTTCAGAAACTGCTCGCCGCCGCGGACATCGCCCTCGCCGGCGTATTTAAATACATAGATCTTCCCGCCGCTGCGATATATCACCGGCCCGAGGTCCGTCGACCAAAACTCGCGCGTCTCGGTCGAGATCGCATCGCCATTCTTGAACGGCACCGTCACCAACTCGCGCGTCATGGCAACTGACTTTCCGTCGAACAGATAGTGATCCGCCTGCTTCGGATCCGCGTCCAGTGAGTAGATCTGGTCGAGGTCCTGATTGTTATTCGTCGTCGAGAATCCGAGGTCCTTGTTGAACCCGCCGACCACCGCGAACGGTCCGCCGATCCGAAAATCGCCGTAAAAATCGAGCACGCCGGGAACGGTGATCTGCGCTTCGTAATAACCCGCGTTCCACTGCAGATGCGGATTGCGCAGCAGGATCGCCTTGCCCGATTTCGTCCGGCTCGGCGCAAATGCCCACGCATTCGACCCGTCGTCAGGACCCGGATCCTCGTCAAACGGACCGCGGACATCCATGTCCGCCACTCGTTCATCTGGAACGCGGACATTCCTGTCCGCCCCGCCCTCATCTTTCCCATCCGGCTGCGGCTGTCCCTGATCCCGCGGCGGATTGATCTTGTCCAAGAACCGCCTGACCCTCTGCCCGCTCGGCGGAGCAACCTCGGCGGACGCAACATCAAATCCCGTAAAGTCCGTCGGCATCCCGGCAGGAAACTCGCTCGGATTCATCGCGACGTACCGGTTCACGCCCGCCGCAAATCCGTCATAGATCTCGCGCACATCACGCGAAAGCTGTGCGTAATTTTTCTCCGCCTTCGCCCGCACCCGACGCGTCGCCATATCCGACTCGATCCGCTCGTAACCCGCAACCGCCGCAAGCCGTCCGCTCGCCCGCAATATCGACAGCGGCGTCATCGCCCCATAATCCTCACACTGCAGCCACGCCAACGCATACCCCGCCCCCGCCAGATCCTTAGCCCGAATATGCGGCACCCCATATGCCGTTCGAATCACCTCGACCCGCTCCGCCAATCCATCACCGGGAATGGAGGACCGCCAGCGTCCCGCTGGCGTGTCAGCCACTCTTGTCAGAACCGGGAGCGATAGCGACTGGGCCTCACCTTGCCCCAACGTGCGAGCGCTCAGAGTCTCGACACTCAACCCCGCCAACAACACAGCAACAACCGCCGCTCTCAAAGCTCGATGTAGTTTCATTTTTAAATTTTACGCGAATGCAGGAATTTGGTTTTTCCATCATACCATCGTTAAGCCAACGGTCTTCAGCCGCCGTCGCCCATGTCAGTACAACCTGGGTTAGCGGGTGGTCGAAACTGACCGCCATTCACTGATACAAAAATAAAAAAGGCCCCGGGATCATCCGAGACCGAGTATTCAGAAGTTAAATGTGTATCTCACCTGACCGCCAACTTGTTCCCATGCCGGTCGAGCTCCGTCGAACATCCATCGCACGTCCAACCGCCCCACAATGCCTGTTGAACCGACGCCGGCCGCCGAAACGCAGGCAGCGGCTCATCACAAACCGGACACCCGCGCGGATTAGCCTCCGCATTTTTCTTCACCATATAGATATAGATCGCCGCAGCCGCAAAGATCACGCTAAACGAGATCGCCAGACTCATCATTATCGACATCATCGCTCCAAACCTCCTTCTACCGGGCAGACGCTCTCAATAGACATTTTTGCCCAGCCCCGAATCGATCTCTCGGATGACCCGCGGGGCGAACCGCTTCAACGCTTTGAATACGGACGAATCAGGGTTAGTATTCCTTGGCCCTTTTTCCCGACATTCCGTTTATGAAGCGTTGTCCACAGTGTCGCCGCGACTATTACGACGAGACCTTGCTTTTCTGCCTCGACGATGGAAACGCTCTCCTCGACGGCCCGACCAGCGGCAGCAGGTCAGAACCAGGAGCGGTAGCGGCTGGGTTCCTGTCGGAACCACCCGCGTCAGCAGGTGGCCAGTTCGATGACGGCCCACAGACCGCGATCCTGTCAGAACCGGGAGCGATAGCGACCGGGTTCCTGTCAGAACCGCCTGCGTTAGCGGGCGGCCAGTTCGGTGAAGCTCTCACGCACGCACAGATCCACACGACCGAGAAGACCGCGATACTCCCGCCGCTTCATCCGCACACAGCCCCAAACAAAAACACGTTGATTGCCGCGGCGATCGGCATCGTACTCATCACCGCGCTCGGAGTCGGCAGCTATTTTCTCTATGGGCGACAAACCACGTCGCAGATCCGCTCGATCGCCGTACTTCCATTTGAGAACAGCGGTGACCTCGCGGATTCGGAATACATCTCGGACGGGCTGGCGGAGAGTATGATCTATCGCCTTACACAGATCCCCGAACTAAAGGTCAGTCCGCGAAGTTCAGTCTTTCGCTACAAAGGTAAAGAGGTCGATTCCGAGAAGATCGGCGCCGAGCTGGGAGTAGATGCAGTGATGTCCGGGCGACTCGTAAAGCGTGGCGACAATATCACGATCAGCGTCGATCTGGTCGATGTTCGCGAGCGAAAGACTCTCTGGGGCGAACAGTTCGAACGAAAGATGTCCGATCTGCTCACGACCCAGCGAGAGATCGCCGCGACGATCGCACAGAAGCTCCAACTAAAACTCGCCGGCGACGCAGCTACCGGGATCACCAAGAACTACACCGACAGCAATGAAGCCTACCGCGACTACCTTCAGGGCCGCTTTTACTGGAACAAGCGTTCGCCCGAGACGATCTCGAAAGCGGTGGAACACCTCGAGAGTGCGATCGAGAAAGATCCAAACTTTGCACTCGCCTATGCCGGCCTCGCCGACGCTCAGATGATCACGCAATATCTCTCGCGAAAATGGTCTGACGACTATCTAATTTCGAAGGCGCAACAGAACGCCGAACGGGCTATCCAGTTAGATCCCACACTTGCGGAACCGCACGCGACACTCGGTCTTATTAAGACTTTCCAATGGGATTGGGATGCGGCCGAGAAAGAGTATAAACGCGCATTAGAGCTAAACCCGAAGTATGCGACAACCTATCACTGGTACTCGAGGATGCTGCGCACCGAAGGGCGTTATCCGGAAGCACTGGCACAGATCCTAAAAGGGCAGGAAGCCGATCCGCTCTCTGTGCCGATCGGCGAAAATGTCGTTCAGAACCTGGTCGATAACGGCGATCTGGATGGGGCCCTCGCCCAATGTAAACGAAATCTCGAGATCGATCCCAACTATTGGAGCGTTTACTTTCGTCAGGCTGCAGTCTATTTCGAGAAAGGTCAAAAGGAAGAAGGTTTCGCATCCGCATCAAAGTCGATAGAACTGATCGGCCACGCGCCGATCGCGATGGGATTTTGGGGCTATGCACTCGCCACTGTCGGAAAACGCGAAGAGGCTCTCAACGTCGCTAAAGAGTTAGAGCAAAAATATGCCGCAAAGGAAATGGACGGTGTCCGCATCGCATCCGTTTATATCGGCCTGGGTGATAAAGACAAAGCATTCGAGTGGCTGGAGAAGGACTTTCAGGCTCGACGCCCAACATTGATCGAGATGGGTACCGAATTGGAATTCCGCTCCATCCGCAGCGACCCGCGATACAAAGATCTCCTGAAGCGAATGGGTGTGCCGGAATAGACGTTATGAACCGTTGCCCACAGTGAAGACGGGATTATTACGTAATCTTTCCGTCGCCCATATCCGAAAGCGAATAGCGAGGCTGCACTTTTATCCAATATCCGACCGAGGTCGGAGATTCCCGAACGGAGCCAGATGCGCCTCCGGGACCAGGGTCAAAATAAAACTTGACAGCAACACACTCAACCTTTATCATCTGTAAAGGCTCAAGTCGTACGTGTCTTTTTATCAGGTTTTGAGCAGCTATTTTATTGAAACGGGAGAATAAGGATGAGCAAGATCATAGGTATTGACCTTGGT
>DAIOWA010000328.1:0-4229 GCA_036758705.1 Pyrinomonadaceae bacterium
GTTTACGGCATCATGCTCGCGGGATGGTCGTCGAACAGCAAGTATTCGCTCATGGGCGGATTGCGTTCGTCGGCACAGATGATCTCATACGAACTCGCGATGGGAGCGTCGATCATTGGCGTAGTGATGCTGGCGGGCACGCTCGACCTGAACGGGATCATCGAAGCTCAGATCCGTTCGCCGTTCAAGTGGTTCATCATTCCGCAGTTCATCGGTTTCGTTGTGTTCCTTATCTCGGCGTTCGCCGAGACGAACCGTGTACCGTTTGATCTTCCGGAAGCGGAAACCGAACTCGTTGCAGGTTTCCACACGGAATACTCTGCTCTCAAATTTGCGCTGTTCTTTATGGCCGAATACGTGAATATGTTCACGGTTTCGGTGATGTGCGTGACGCTGTTTCTGGGCGGTTGGTACGTGCCGGGACTTGGCAAGATCCTCGAGCCGGGTTCGATTCCCTATGCTCTGGTCAGCCACGTAGCGTTTATCGGAAAGATCTGTTTCTTCCTGTTCCTTTATATCTGGGTCCGCGGAACGCTGCCGCGTTTCCGTTTTGACCAGTTGATGAATTTTGGCTGGAAGTTTCTGCTTCCGGTCGGGATCCTGAACATTATTTTGACGATCCTGATCGTCTACTTTTTGAATAGTTAGTTTAGAGTGCGCGATTCATCGCGTACTTACGGGCTAAAGCCCGCACTCTGAACAGAATATGGCTTCTGACGTTTTATTTTTCATATTTGCTGGCTTCGCGATCATGTGTGCGATCTCGATGGTCTATCACAAGAACCCGCTGTATAGCGCGATCTCGCTGGTCGGGGTTTTCGTCGCGCTGTCGTGCATCTACGTCACGCTTGCCGCACCGTTCATCGCGGTCGTGCAGATCCTCATATACGCCGGTGCCATTATGGTGCTCGTCGTGTTCGTGATCATGCTGCTGAACCTGGATGAAGATCGCCGTCCAAATCGGCTTGGATTTTTGTACGCTCTCGGCGGCGGATTGGGACTGATATTGCTCGCTCAGACATTTTTCATTTTCTACGCAGTGATGCGTGCTCCGCAGCACGAGGTGAACACTGCCGAGACGGCCGGCAGAACTATCTCGATCGGTCAGGCGATGTACACCGAATATCTGCTGCCGGTCGAGATCGTCGGAGTATTGCTGTTGATGGCGATCATCGGCGGCGTGGTGATGTCGCGGCGATTGAACCAGGAACAGATCGAAGCGGTCGTAGGCAGAGAACTCGAACTTCGAAATCAGGAAGACGAAAAGGACGATTTCAGGATCGCATTTTAGTATGGAACCGAGCTTGGCCAGCTATCTGGCGTTATCAGGAATATTGTTCACCATCGGCGCGGTCGGCGTTATCTATAAGCGCAATGCGATCGGGATGTTTATGTGTATCGAGCTGATGCTCAACTCGGTGAACCTGACGTTCGTCGCCTTTTCGCGATACTACGCGGACACGACGGGACAGCTCTTTGTATTCATGGTAATGGCCGTCGCCGCGTGCGAAGCCGCCGTCGGCCTCGGCATCATCATCGCCTTCTTCCGCAACCGGATCTCGGTCGATGTGGACGATGCGAGTTTGTTGAAGAATTAAGGTTCAGAGTGCGCGATTTACGCGTACCTCCTAAACAGAAGTCCGGCGACAACACTATGAGGCTAAACCGGGAAGGGCTGAAATCGATGCTACGCCAACTGGCTCCAGCACTTGTCTTGATTTCGGTCGCGTGCTCCGCAAAAGGACAAACGGGAGTATCGAACGTCGCAAAAGACCCGGATCAGCGCATTTCGAGACTTCAAGTTGAGGCCAAGGTGATTTGCAGTGACGCACCCGATAGGATTGACGTTGAAAAACTTGCAGATGTCACCCATCCGAGAGCTCTCAAGGCGTCCGGTGGTCGTGAACAGTTCACGCAAGCGATGCAAGAGGCTTTCGAATTCAGTAGGGCTCAGTTTCAGTCGTTAACGTGCCGTTTAGGGGAGCCAAAACTTCATGAAGTTCGGAATGTTCTGATCGGCGTTCTTCCGCAGACTCTGGAGGGCGTGACTGTTACCAAAAACTCGATCGTGACTTATGGATCGGTGGTCGGAATTTCGGAAGACGACGGAAAGACTTGGACATTCATTAATGGAAAAGGTTTTCCTAAGCAGTTCCCGGAATTCGTAGATGTCGTCGTAATTCCGAAGGAAAAGACGGTCATTAACGGAGTCGAGCAATAGATTCGAAGTAAATGATAGAGAATAATCTCTTAAGTATTATCATCTTCGCCCCGCTTGCGGGTGCGGTGATCAACTGGCTGGTCGGCGGACGGCTGAAGAATGAGTTGTTCAGCTCGGTCGTCGCTTGCGGATCGATCGCGGTGTCTGCTCTCGTGGCTTTTTACATCGCCTTCTCTGCTAATGGCGGTGCGTTGTTTATCGACAAGCCGATCCTCGATCACATTTGGACGTGGGTTCACGTCGGCGGATTTCGCGCTGACTTCGCGCTCGGCATGGACCGCTTGAGCGGTATCTACGCCTGTTTCATCACGTTCGTCGGACTCTTCATACATATTTTCGCGACGGGTTACATGAAGGGCGACGACGGTTTCTACCGTTTCTTCGCGTACCTGAACCTGTTTATGTTCGCGATGCTCACACTAGTGCTAGCGGACAACTACCTGCTGATGTTCGTCGGCTGGGAAGGCGTGGGACTTTGCTCGTATCTGCTGATCGGCTACTACATCCAGAAGGACGAAGCACGGAAGGCGGCGAAGAAGGCGTTTGTAATGAACCGCATCGGCGACTGGGGCGTCCTGATGGGAATGTTCCTGATCTTTACGCTAACGGGCTCGCTTTCATTTTTTGAAAAGACGGTTGACGGCGAACAGGTACATAGCGTTTTCACGGTCGTCGTTACCACAATGTCGGCGGATCCTTTCACGTGGGGAGCTATCGTTGCGGGCGGGCTGACATCGGTTGGTGTCCTTCTGTTTATCGGCGCGACCGGTAAATCGGCTCAGATCCCGTTGCTCACTTGGCTGCCGGACGCTATGGCCGGACCGACTCCGGTTTCCGCACTCATCCACGCCGCGACGATGGTTACGGCGGGCGTTTATCTCGTCGTCCGCTCGAACGCGATCTATCAGTTTGCCCCGACAGCGATGTGGATCATCGCGGTGATCGGTGCGGCGACTGCTCTGTTCGCGGCGACTATTGCGATAGCACAGAACGACATCAAGAAGGTTCTCGCTTACTCGACAGTTTCGCAGCTCGGATTTATGTTCCTCGCCGCCGGCGTCGGAGCATTTGTCGTGGCGATCTTCCATGTGATGACGCACGCGTTCTTCAAAGCGTTGCTATTCCTTGGCTCCGGTTCGGTCATCCACGGAATGCATCACGAACAGGACATGCGGAAGATGGGAAATCTTCGCAAGTATATGCCGATCACGTTCATCACAATGGCGACCGGCTGGCTTGCGATCTGCGGTATTCCGATCTTTGCCGGATTCTTTTCGAAAGACGAGATCCTGTATAAAACGTTCGCGGCCGACAATTACTTTCCGGGCGGACTCGCATTCCCCGGCGAGGAGATACTTTGGGTCGTCGCGACTTTCACGGCTGTTCTGACCGCTGTCTATATGACGCGGATGATGATCATGACCTTCTGGGGAACTGAGCGTTTTCACGACGCACTCCCAGGTGAAGAGCATCACGACGATCATCACGCCGACGCTCACGCCGATGATGACGACGAACATCACGCACTTCCGCACGACTTTAAGCCGCACGAATCCCCGTGGGTGATGACTGTGCCGCTGATAGTGCTCGCCATGTTGTCGACGTTTGGCGGATTGGTCGGTGTTCCTTACGCGATGAGTTCACTGCCCGTCGTTAATTCGATCTTGGGTGACGATGCGAACCACTTTGAGAAAGTCCTGGAACCGGTGATCGCAGAAAAGGCGGAACACGAAGGTACTGAGAAGAAAGAAGTGAAACATTTCTTTGCTTCTGAAAGTAATGCGAGTTCGTCCGAATCTCACAGCGAGCATTCGCCGGAAGTAGTCGCTAAAGAACAGGGCCTTGCGGCTCTTTCGACAGTCCTCGCCGCATTGGGTATCGCTATCGGCTTCCTGCTTTTCCGGAAGACGCCGCTGAGGAAGATGCCGAAGATCCTTGAAGAAAAGTGGCGGCTCGATGAATTTTACAGTGCCCCTTGGCGCGCGGGTTGCCCGGCTTGTTCACGATC
>DAIOWA010000329.1:0-4223 GCA_036758705.1 Pyrinomonadaceae bacterium
ATCAACCCCCGCCTCGCCGTCCTTCGCCGACACGACATCAAACCCCTCGCTCCGCAACCGGTCGGTCAGCGTAAGTATCAGGCCTTCTTCGTCTTCGACAAGCAAAACGCGCATCTAAATTCTTCGTTTGGATCTGATTCGTGCATTTCGTGTCTCTCGTGGATAAATTTGCCTTTTTATTCTTGGAGGTAAGAATCTATCCACGAAAAACACGAAACAAGAAAAAACAGAGCCGATCAAGATCCGATAGGAAGGTTGATCACAAATCGCGAACCTTTTCCACCTTCGCTTTCAACCGAAACCTTGCCGCCGTGAGCCTCGGCGATCTCCATCACAAGCGAGAGGCCAAGCCCGTTGCCGTGGATCTGTGCGTCGATCACGTCCTTCGCTCGATAAAACGGTTCGAATATCTTCTTGCGGTCTTCCGGAGAGATCCCGATGCCGCCGTCCTCGACCACGATCTTGATCGCACCACCGCCGTTCTCGGTCGATACTTTCAGCCACCGCGTTCCGTTGCTGTATTTGACGGCGTTCTGGATCAGATTACGAACAGCGGTTTCGATCGCCTCGCGGTCGATCCTTGCGTTCGGCAGGCTATCCGAAAGGTTTGATTCCACATCAAATCCGCCTTCCTTCAGCAACGGTTCGGAATCCGCAAGGGCCTTCGCGACCGCCACGGAAACGTCTCCCGCCGCGAGATTGTACTGCTTCTTACCCGCCCTCGCACCGGCGAATTCCAGGATCTGCTCGACCATCGCCGACAGCTTCTTACCCTCGCCCTTTATCAGATCGCCGTATCGTTCAACCTGGGCACCGTCGCGGGCTACTCCGTCAGCAAGATTCTCACCCGCAGAATAGATCACCGCGAGCGGCGTGCGGAATTCGTGCGAGACGCTGGATACGAAATCGATCTGGCGTTGAGCGAACGCCTTCGCACGCAGCGACGAGTAAACGATCGCAATAATGCTGCCGAGCAATAACAGATAGATACCGAAACCGATCGCGAGATTCCGGTTCCGCTCCCTGCGGATGAATGCATCGATCGAACCGGCAGAATGCTCGACCGCCAACTGCCACTCCGAATCGGACAAAGGACTGCCGGTGACGACCGTTGTTCGGCGATTGGCTCCAGCCTCTTTCATTTGGATCGTAAACGTCTCGCCGCCTTCGGCTTTGGCCGGGCCGTCCGACGGCGTCACGGTCCGTGTTTCGATCCGCTGATTGAGCACGATCTCCCCCTTATCGTCCGGGGTCCGTTTCGGCATCATTTCGCGGTTCGCAACCCAGATCAGGTGATCGGGAGTGAGGTCGAAGAGCGATGCCTTCGCGTCGATAGTTTCGCCGATCGGTGCGGTACTGAAAACCGCTTGCCCTGCGCGATCGGTAACGCCGATCTTGAAATCCCCGTTTGGAAAATACTTTGCGGCGAGTTCGTGCAGCATCTTGTCCTTGATCACCGATGCGTTGAGGACAACGATAATATGTCCCAACGGTTTAGGCGGCTCGACCGGGGCATCGGGCGTTATTGCTGCCTTATCGGGTGAGCGGCGTACCATTATCCTGTCGAACGCCTCTACTCTCGGCATCAGCGGGACTGCGAGCACGTAGCCGTTGTTTAATATCGGTGCCGACCGGCCGGCATCCGCGATCTTCTGGGTGATCGCGGCTACCTTTTGATCGGGAGAAGCGGCAACCAACGCTTTTGAAGCTGGATCGATCTTCTGCAGCGACGCTCCGCTCGGCAGCACGTAAATGCTGTCGATCAATTCCGGATACGCCGTGTTTGCTTTCCAGTATTCGTACCTTGTCAGGATCTCGGTTCCGTATCCGTTCGCTATGTTTACCGGATCGACCTGAGAATTGTTGAAATACACACTCTGGATCTCGCGATTAAACTCGTCGGCAAACGCTCTTGTATCCGCTTCAGCCCGACGCTGCATCTGTTCACGCTCGGCGACGCTCGCGGCGAGTTGCCAGTTATACAGAAGCGCCATGAAGACCGTCAGCAAGCCGACGATCGCCGCGACGATCCCGATAGTGAACCAAGGCGTGGTGCGCTTCATACCGAGCCTAATTATGCCCCTCGCATCGGTGCGAAACAACGCATTTTCGGCACATTTTACATTCTTAACAATTTCTTTGCTTCTTCTTAACCATTCGTATCCCGGGATGGGCAAATATGATAATGACGACGAACCTCTTCTTTTGGACGGTAACCAAACCTCGCGTGAGTTCGTCATTTGAATCATAGTCAAATAGTATCGGAGGCATTATGAAAAGATTTGTAGTTTCGACCATGGTCGCGTCGCTCGCGTTTATCGGAGCCGGTGCCGTTGTCGACAAAGTGATCGGAGGAAGTAAGTCGGATGAGAAGGCTCTCGAGATAATCGCGAAGGCTCGTACTGCGATCGGCGGTGATTCGGCGATTAGCAGTGTGAAGTCCTTCGTCATCAAGGGCCAGACGAGCAAGACGATAAACATTAACGGTGGCGAGAAGATCGAACAGGGCGAGACCGAGATCGCGTTTGAATCGCCAAATCGCCTGATGAAGATGGTCAAGATCGGTGACGGCGATGCAATGGCCGGCGATCCGATCATCGAGCGGAAGGTCGACGTCGTCGTGGTGGGAGGCCCGGACGAAGGCGGCCTTCATAAGGTCGTTGTTGACGGAAAGGACGGCGAATTTACCAGCGAAGACGGCAAGAAGGTAATCATTCGCAAGGTTGAAGGAGCACCCGTGGGCGAGGCTGGCGAGGCGAAAGTTTTCGTCCGCAAGAAGGCCGATGGCGGCGAGTGGACGGCGAAAGAAGACGAGGATGTTAAGGAGATCACCACCGCCGACGGCAAGCATATTACCATCGTTACGAAAGGCGGCGACGGCAACGCGATCTTCCGCACCGAGGGCGGCGACAAAATGATCCTTCGCGACAAAGTTGCCCACGGCATCCCGCGTGATAACGAACTGTTCCGCACCACGCTTTCGCTCCTGCTGACCGCTCCCGAGGGAATGGATGTTTCATACACTTACGCCGGATCGACCAACCTGGACGGCACGAACGCTGAAACCGTTGTCGCATCCTTCGGCGGATCAAGCGTCAAGCTTTTCTTCGACGCTTCGAGCTATCTGCCGCTCGGAATGAGCTACGTCGGACATCCGCAGCCGATAATGATAAAGATGCGTAAAGCTGACGACGGAACCGCAGCGAAAGAGAAGAAAGACATCGTGGTGTTTGACCGTAAGGCCGATGGAGAATGGACCAACGCGGGTGCCGAACACGTCGTTCGCTTCGCAGACTACCGAAGCGTCAACGGCCTCCTGCTGCCGTACAAGTGGACGACGAGCGTCGCGGGCAAACAGTCGGATGTCTTCGACGTCGCCTCCTACGACCTGAACCCGGCGAACATCTCGGAACGTTTCAAAGGCGAAGGCCACAAGGTAATGGTCCGAACTAAGAAACCTGCAGAGAAGTAGTCCGATCTTTTTCCTAAACTCGAAGGAGGCTGTCGAAAGGCGGCCTCTTTTGCTTGGGTTTTACTTGATTTGTTTCGTGCATTTCGTGGATAAATTCCTTTCAGATTTCGCCCACGAAAACACTAAAGAAGAAACGAAGACCAGGAAACAATTCAAAAATTCATAGCTTCACCTTCTCCGCCAGCTTTGGGATGAGCACTTTCGCCGCGTCGATCGCGGGCTTAATGTGGCGGTGATTCGTGAAGTGTCCGGCGACATAGATCCCGGGCACGTTCGTCTCAAACGTTTCCGGATCGTAAACCGGCACCTCGCCGTTCTTGCCCGACTCTGTCTCGACACCGAGCGACTTCAACATAGTCAGATCCGCATCCGACCCGATCAGCACGAACACGACATCGTTCGGGATGATGACGCGTTCGCCTGACTCGCTCTCAAGCTCAACCTCACCCTCTCGGATCTCGATGACCTTGCCCAAGAAAAACAGCTTCAGGCAATGCTCCTTCAACTCTTCTTCGAGCGGCTGCTTTACCCAATACTTGATGCAGCCCTGCTTCGGGTCATTGTTCTCCCAGTCCGAGCGAAATATCGCCAGCGTCGTCTCTGCCCCCTCCTGAGCCAGAAACAACGCCGCCTCACCCGCCGAATTCCCGCCGCCGACGATCAACGCGTGTTTCCGCACCCACGGATAAGTCTCGCGAAAGACATCGTGCACCTTTGGAAGATCCTCGCCCGGCACGTTCAACTTCCGCGG
>DAIOWA010000330.1:0-4223 GCA_036758705.1 Pyrinomonadaceae bacterium
CCGGTTTCCTTCGAGTCGAATCCCCATGGCCGACCCCAAGATTCGTTCGCCCAGATCGCCCCCGTGATCAACAGCATGGCGAGCCCTGCGAACGCAAGACAGGCGGTCTTGTACATCAGGCCGTCGAGCGATTCCAGACTCGGGAGGCGTTCCCGGAGCTTGTCGGTACGAAACGCGAAAAGGATAACAAAGAAAGTCGCGGCGAGTGCCGTCAGCAATCCGGCAAGCTCAACCGGATTCGTGTTAAGGCTCAAAAACAGCCTTTCACCGTTCATTTGCACGTACTGCCGACCCATTTGTTCCAATTGGATCGGCGAAAGCGCCGCATACTCCGCTACCGTAAGCTGCTGGCGTTCGGCAAGAGCACGTCCGGCCGTTACATACTGCGACGGATCAGCTGCAAGTTGAGCGGTCAGTTTTGCGGGAACGTCCGAGGCTCCGCGAATTCCGCCAACCAGTAATGCAACGGCAATGATCTGCGTGACGAAGGCCAATTTTAGCAGCGTGTGACCGACGGATCGTGCGGTCTCATTCTGCTGGTAGATATAGACCAGGAATGAGATGACGACACCTGCCAGCAGAATCGCCGCGATCACGAGAGCTTCGCCGACCCACGGAACATCTAGTCTGAACGGTGCAGAGAATGGCTTGCCGCCATTGTCGTTAGGCAGGAATATGCCGGAGCGATAAACCATCTGCGTGAGCACCGAGAACTTGCTGATCGTGGCGATCACCGCAAGTCCGAAAACGCTCGACCATATCGCCATCGCCTCGACCTTTACTTTGTCCTTCAGAAGGTAAATGACCGCAATCGCAAAGCAGACGAGAGCGACGCCGTAGCTCAGCGATGCGACGCCAACGTGGATCGGGCGCCAGTACGAATCGAGCACGGGCGGCAGATCTATGAACTCTCCACCGATGAAGCGAGCGAGCGTTAGGATAATAGCTGCAAGCGGTAAGGTAAAGGCGGCGAGCACCTGAAAGTTTCGTCGGCGAGCAAGCAGCAGCGTGGCGATACCCGCGCCGAATGCGAAGGCAAGGCTAAGGTCGTAGAGGTTCGCGAACGGAATGTAACGAAACACCCACGGCTCATCAAGGTTCCCGCTTGCACGCATCTTCGCGATCTCGAAATCGTAGGCGCCGACCCAACGAACAAGCCAGCTTGAAAGATTGAAGAAAACTCCAAGAGCGGCGCTCCACAGCCCGATTCTTCGCGCCATTTCTGAAGGAGCATATAGATTCGTCAACTGGAAAAGTGCCGCAAAGATATAGCACGCGAGCGCGACCATCATCAGCGCTCCGTCCGATACGAATCGCTGGCCGATCTCGATCCGAAGCACGAGCATCACCAACGCCCCAGCGATCGCGAAGATCGCGGGAAGATACGATGTCCACGACGACGGCGGAACCGCCTCAGCCGTATAGATCTCATCCGGTGAAATTACTTGTGCCATAAGACTACTTCTCCAGCTTACCAACCAACTTCGCAAACCGCTCTTCAAACGCGGCGTCATTTCGATTCGTATCGCCGCCGAGCGTGATCGCATATGCTCCAAATCCGTTAGGTTCGATAATCGCCCAAACCCTGCGATGAGCAAACGCAAAGACGAAAACCAAAGCTGCCATCAATCCGATACCACCGAAGTACCACGCGATGAATGCACCGTTGTAAGGGTCGTACTTGATCGACAGCACGTGTGCGAACGGAGACTTCTCGTAATTCGCGAGCCGCCACTTATATCCGAGCTTTGGCGCACCGACGGGAATGTTCTCCGCGATATTTCCGGCAAACGCAAACACACGCGTTCGCTCGCCACCCGGCGGCGTTACGCCAAGAACGGCGACCGGATTGTTGTATTCACCGGATCGCGTATCCGGTTTTCCTTCGGCTCCGAACACAAAGTCCGGAAGAAACTCCTGAAACTCGACTGTTGTCCCGTCGCCCAACTTTGCCGAGCCGTTTCGGGGGATCGTTAATGTTGTCTGAGAGCCATCAGATTGCGACGTCAATTGAACATCGATGTTCCGGGCACTGCCCATAGTGATCGCACTCGCCTGAAAAAATCGATAGCCGCGATAGCTGAACGGCTTGTTCAAGCTGATGTCCGCAACAGTCTCGCCGTATTCCGGATCCTTGATCTTGATCTGTGTTCGCCAATCGATCGTATTCGGAACATCGATCGAACCGTTCGGATCGATCAGCTTCTGCTGGATGTCGGTCGTCTCGATCGAGAAGGGAAGCTGGACGTTGAACCGCTCGCGTTTATCCAGATTGAACTGAATCATCTGGATCTGGTCGCTTTCGTCTCCGGGTATCATACGAACATCGGCGTCAAAACCGGTTCTAAGAGCCACGAAATGACCCAGGAATAGCGTCAATAGTGCAACGTGAACGATGTACGCTCCGATACGGTTGTACTTCCCAGCCTCGCCGAAAACCACGATCTGCTTTCGACGAAGAACATTCGAAAAATCCTTCCGGCCTTCTTCGTCCAGAACGTACTCCGTTGTCTCGGACTCATTGATGACTGTCTTGAACTTTTCCGATTCGAAAACGCGCTTGATCTGTTCGGCTCCGGCTGCTTCGTTTTCCGCAGAAATGGTAAACGACGAGTGTACCTTCTGATTGAGGAGCCAATCTTTAGTCGCTTTTATTTTCGGAGTTCCGATGTATGCCCACGCTGTAGGGAATCGATCGATCGACGCGAGAATGATATTGAGCGACAGGATCAGCAGCAATACGTTGTAGTACCAGCTGTGATAGATATCAAAAAGGCCGAGCGCTGTGTAAACAGTACGCTCAGCGGGTGTTAGTGACGCAAAATAGCTATCAAAGCCATTCACGTTCTGTTGAATGATCACCATTCCGATGATCGACAGAACAACGAGAATGATTAGCAGGGACACACCAAACCTTACGGAACTCAGGAAATCGACGACTCGATTGAGCGCAGGTTTGATCGCAGTCCTAGCCAAGACCTTAGCCTCGATGGTGTCTTTTGCGGCTGACATGTATCTACTCAAAATGATAACCAGCGTTTCTTACTTTGTCACACCTCAATTTATTAGATTCGCTTCTCAATCGTTCAAATCTCTCCCGAGTACCCATCCTTTGAATTTGGCAAGTTAACGGCTATTCTGTTGGCTTACGATAATGGACACAGTCGCCGTACAGATTACATCGATCAGCAGTCGCGAACGGATTGCCGCTTTCGTCGAACTTACGAAACCGCGCATCGCGTTCATGCTGTTGCTGACTGCGGCCGCCGGGTTCTATCTCGGAAATCGAGGCGCGTTCGATCTCGTCCTGTTCGCAAACGCAATGATCGGCATCGTGCTGCTCGCATTCGGCGTTGCGACCCTTAACCAATGGCTCGAACGAAGGACGGACGTCCTGATGGACCGCACGGCGACGCGTCCTCTTCCGACCGGAAAGGTCACGCCGACCGAGGCCCTTCTCTTCGGAACGATCCTGTGCATCACTTCTGAGATCTATCTCTATTTTCTGGTTAATCCGCTGACGGCGTGGCTAGGCCTGAGCGTAATCGTTGGCTACGTATGTCTCTATACGCCATTAAAAACGCGCACCTCCGCCTCAACTGCGATCGGCGCTATTCCCGGTGCAATGCCGCCGCTAATGGGCTGGACGGCTTCCGCGAACGAGGTATCGATCGGGGCCTGGGCTCTTTTCGCATTCCTCCTCCTTTGGCAGTTCCCGCATTTCTTTGCGATCGCGTGGCTGTACAAAGAGCAGTATGCGAAGGCTGGAATTGTGATGCTTCCGGTGATTGATCAGAGCGGTCGTATCACCGCACGCCAGATCGTACTCTTTTCAGTTATGATGGTGCCGATTTCGCTTGCACCATTCTTCCTCGGATTTGCCGGCTGGATCTTTCTAACGGCGGCAACGATCCTCGGGATCTGGTTTCTCGTTGAAAGTGTAAGAACCGCGAGGGCAAAGACGCCGGAAATGGCGCGCCGGCTGCTTCTCGTGTCTGTATTGTATCTTCCGATAATTTTCGCAATTCTCGTTCTCGACAAGCGCTAGCCAATGCAGATAGGTACAGCCGAAATCGATCTCGAAGAACCGCAATCGCGGCGAAAGCGGCTCTCGCATTCTTCAACGACCGGGCAAAGTTCCAGCGGTAAAGGTAAAAACGGCGGCGGTGGAAACAATGGCGGCGGTGGAGGCAGTAACGGCCCTCGCCCCGACGAAACGGCGG
>DAIOWA010000331.1:0-4210 GCA_036758705.1 Pyrinomonadaceae bacterium
AGAACAAGATAGACATCGTACACGCTCACGTCGCACGAGATTACATTCCCGCCAGCATTGCGGTGCTCGCCGCGAAGGACGCAAAATTCGTGCTCACACGGCACGTCTTGTTTCCCCTTAAACCCTTTAATAAGTTTGCTTTAAAGAATCTGTCGGCGGCCATCGGCGTGTCCGACGCGGTCGGGACGGGGCTCAAGAAAGTGTTCCCGGGTTCGAAGGTAAGCATTATCAAAAATGGGCTGAACGTAAACACGTTGACGGTCGATGACGAGGTGCGATTGCGTCGCGAGTTTCGCGAGTTTCATCAGATCCCGCCGGATGCGATCCTTATCGGGACGCTCGGCGAATTGATCGAGCTGAAAGGCCAACGCGACTTCGTACTCGCGGCACACGAGATCGCCAAAGATTTTCCCGACACTCATTTCGTGATCGTCGGTAAGGACAATTCCGCCGACCGCAAGTTTCGCCGCGAACTGCGACGTCTGGTGAAGGTCTTTGGTATGGAAGAGCGATTCCTTTGGCTCGACTGGATCGACGATACCGACTCGTTCTTTGCCGCGATCGACCTGTTCGTCTCGCCATCGCATTCCGAAAGTTTCGGCCTGGCAATGCTCGAAGCCATGATGCACGGCCGCCCCGTCGTCGCTACCGAAACCGAAGGAGCCCGCGAACTCTTCGGCAAATCCGCCCGGTTCGCGAAGATAAAAGACCCCATCGATCTCGCCGCCAAGATCTCCGAGCTGCTCGCCGACGATTCGCTCAGGGTTGATCGAGGCAACGCCAACCGCCAAGCCGCCGCGGAAAAATTCTCCCTCGATCGAATGCTCGACGAAACCGAGAAGCTATACAAGAAACTGATCGGCTAGGAATTCGATCTGCCTATCGTTCAGATCTGTTCAGATCTGTTCATCTTGTTCTGTGGTTGAGGACGCCTGCATCACAGAACAAGATGAACCGGAAGGAACAAAGCTGAAAAGAACCGATTCCGGTCTTTCCCCGCTCACGGTTGCTTTCCATTCCCTTCAAATTGGAATATAAGTACAAGCCCATTTACTTGACCTGCGGTCATGATAGATTTCGACTCAAACATCTGCACCGACTTTGCCGCCGCTTCCAGCCGCGAGTGGCTTGAGACGAATGGGATCGGCGGGTTCGCATCGGGGACGATCGCGGGCTCAAACTCGCGTAGGTATCACGGCCTGCTGACTGCCGCAACCAAACCGCCGCTGGGGCGACTCACTTTAGTCTCAAAGGTCGAAGAGACGGTCACGGTCGATGGTGAATCGTTCGAGCTTTCATCGAATCAATATCCTGAGAGCATTTCGCCGCGAGGGTTTGAACACCTCATCTCGTTTCGACTTGATCCGTTTCCGATCTGGACCTACTCGGTCGGCGGCATCGAGATCGAGAAGCGCGTGTTTATGGTCCGCGGCCGGAATGCGACCGTTGTCACCTACACTGCAAAGTCGAAAATACGCGGCGGTAAACCGAAGGTCACGATGACGCTCCGGCCAATGCTCGCGTTTGTCGATTACCATCATCTGAGTCACGCGACAGCGGAATTCAACGGCGACTTCACCACGAGCGACGGATCGATCGAGATAAAGCCGATCGCGGAAATGCCTTCGCTGTTCGTTAGCCACAACGGAACTGGCGTCGAACGGACCGGATATTGGTATCGAAACTTCGAGTACGCGATCGAACTGGAGCGCGGTTTCGACTTTCGCGAAGACCTGTTCCAGCCGTTCGAGATCGCATTCGATCTGAGCACGCCTGCATCAGTGATTTTTGCGATCGAGAATGACCTGGCGGCGAGCGATTCCGCGGGCCTCGAAAAGCTGGAGATCAAGCGTCGAAAGGCTCTGATCAAAACCGCCAAAGCGAAGACCGAGTTCGAGCAGCAGCTCGTGCTCGCCGCCGATCAGTTCATCGTCAAACGCGGCGAAGGGTATACGGTCATCGCCGGATATCCGTGGTTTTCCGATTGGGGCCGCGATACGATGATCGCCCTGCCCGGGCTCACACTCGCGACAGGCCGACCGGAGATCGCTAGAGGGATCCTGCTCGAATTTGCAAAGAGTGCATCCGAAGGAATGATCCCGAACCGCTTTCCGGACGAAGGTGAAACTCCCGAATACAACACGGTCGACGCCACGCTCTGGTACTTTGAAGCGGTCCGCGCATATGTCGCGGCAACCGGTGATCTCAAGTTCGTCCGCGATGGGCTCTACGAGACGCTTGCCGACATCCTCGCCTGGCACCTGCGCGGTGCGCGTTACAACATTCATCTCGATACCGACGGACTTCTGTACGCCGGCTCGCCTGACGTGCAGCTCACATGGATGGACGCAAAGATCGGCGACCTAGTCATCACGCCGAGACAGGGAAAAGCGGTCGAGATACAAGCCCTTTGGTATAACGCTCTGATGACGATGGCCGAACTTGCTCGCGAGTTCGGCGACGATGAAGATCGAGCGAAATATCTCTCGATGGCCGATCTCGCCCGGCTGTCGTTCAATGCCGTGTTCTGGAATGAAGCGGACCAGTGCCTCTACGATGTGGTTGAAAACGGAACCCGCGACGCGTCGATCCGCCCCAATCAGATCTTCGCCGCATCGCTTCATCATTCGATGCTCGACGTCGAACGAGCGCGAAAGGTCGTCGATAAGGTCGAGGCCGAATTGCTCACGCCCGTCGGGCTCCGGTCACTATCGCCGCGCGATCCGCAGTACCGTCCGATCTACATCGGCTCGCCGTTCGACCGCGATTCGTCGTACCACCAGGGAACGGTCTGGGGATGGCTGATCGGCGGATTTGTCGATGCCGCTCGACGCGCCTATCCTGATCGACCCGTCGAACTATCCGGATTTGAGCGGCATCTCCGTGAGGCCGGTGTCGGCCAGATATCCGAAATATTCGACGCCAACGCCCCCCACGCCCCCCGCGGCTGCCCGGCCCAAGCCTGGAGTGTCGCGGAGGTCCTTCGAGTGATCAGATAGCCTCCATCTCCAACCGGCTCATTTCGCGCGCAAACGCCAGGGCTCCTGCGCCTTCAAAAAAACGTCGCAGCGTGCGCAATTCTGTCTGCGACATTTCGGACAAGATCGGCCAGAACGACAAAGCGGGCAACGTTGGCGTTGATCGTTGCCATCGCGATCTTCTCACTATTCTCTTAGTTTGTCCTCCTCGTCGTTGTGACGGAATTCGCCCAAATTCTCTGCTTCGCAGTATTCGCCTTGTGCGTGGCACGCCTTATGCACTTACTCCTTTTCAGGGTAGGAAACAGGAGGAATTGCAATCATGTCACTCATCTACTGTCCTGAATGCGGACACGAAATTTCAACGGCGGCGGTAGCCTGTCCAAACTGCGGTCGGCCGCTTACAACGCCGACAAACCAAATACCCCGCGTCATTATCGATCCTCAGCAAAAGTCAGAGTCAGTTCCGCCGTGGGTGATCGCTCCGGTAGTAATCATGGGAGTTTTAGTCCTGTTTGGGCTCATATATTTGGTGACAAGCGGCGGCGACTCGAACTCAAACCTATCGGTAAACGTTAACGCGCAGCGATCCGAAACGGCCCGGGCATCAAATACCGCATCAAGCGATGTCAGATCCATCCCGCCACCGACAATGCCTGTAACTAACACGCCCGGAGCCGCTTATCCGGTCCCCTCGCAGGATATTCCGGGTTCGTCCGGAAGCGTTCCGCAGTCGGGAACCGTATTGATCGACGCCAAGGTCTCGACCCGGAACGGATCGACCCAGGGAGCTAGAAACACGCGGTTTTACCTGCTCGATAAGGACCTCGAAGCGATCCTCAGCGACGCAGATATCGAGCCGATCGAAGGACAGTCGCTTGCCAATAGTCTAGCCCTGGCAACAGCCGATCAGGCCCGCTATGGGGCCTTTTATAAGGAAGCGATGAGTGCCTTGAAGGAGCACATCAAATACGCAGGAAGTACGGATGGTGCCGGCAAAGCCCAGCTTGGAAGCGTCAAGCCGGATCAGTATTACCTCTTCGGCGTCGCTCGAACCGGTGAAGGCTTCGCAATGTGGAACTCGTCCGTGTCAGTGATAGCCGGCGAGAACGCGGTAAACCTCACGCCGCAACAACTTACGCAGATGCCGTCGGCGGTCGGTGAGTAAACGAAATTGATCGCGATCGAGATTGGGCTTCGATTCGTCGAAGCCCGATTTTTATTGGAAATTG
>DAIOWA010000332.1:0-4201 GCA_036758705.1 Pyrinomonadaceae bacterium
CGGGCGTGCGTTGTAGAACGTGATGAAGTCCTGCGTGATGTTGTACTTCTCGTCGAAGCCGAGCAGGATCTGAGCCTGATCGAGCTTAACCCCGTCAAAGATCACGGCATATCCGTTTTTCTTTGCGTACTCGTTGAGGGCTTTCATGATGTCGCCATAGATCGGGCCGACAACAGCAGCCGAACGACGGTCCATCTGAGCCTTCAGATCTTCCTGGTCCCGCTTCAGCTTCTTCTCGAGATTCTGATACTCATCGGCCTTAGTTTGAAGCTGAGCCTGATTGCTTGCGGCCGGAACACCTGCTGCAGGCGGCGTCCGAAGCTTCTCGATTTCCTGGGCAAGAGTTTGGAAACGGGTCGAGTCCGCACGGAATTTCGTTAGGGCCGGTTCAAATTCCTTGTCCACCGCCGCCAAGGCGGCTTTGTACTTCGTAATGCCGCCTTTTTCGGCTGCAAATTCTTCAACCACGACAATTCCGATCTTTCCCGCTCCTGCAGGGGCTGCTCCGGCCTGAGCCATTGCGGACCCGGCGAAAATTGCCGCAAAAGTAAGACATGCGGCTGCTAAACTGATTCTCTTCATTGCTTTCTTTGATTAACTCCTTAGAACTATCGTGGCCAAGCCTTTTCAGCTATGTCCGATAACATTGTTTGAAACAATATTTACTTAAAATGTTGCCTGCCGATGAAAAAACATCAAGTGCGCTATCCTATTTCATCGCGTAATCGATGTCAATTTTTCCGTCCCAACCCGCTTAGAATGTTCGTCCGACCGTAAATCTAAATCCGCTCCGTTTGCCGGGCAGATAGATACCGGGCAGTTCTTCGGTGACGCCGAACTTGCCGTTCGGATTGTAGAAGTAGATCAGGCGGAACGGAACGTTGACGACCGGGACCTGAACTCGAAGCTCTACGCCGACGCTCGCCTTGAAGTCGCCAAGCTTGCTGAACGCAGCATCATCGACCTTGAGCAGCGAATTCTGCTGAACTTCGCCGCGGAGATAGAACTGGTCAATGCCGCCCGGAAGGCTGACCGGGCATCCGAGCCGGTTGCCGCCGCAGAACAGGTTGCGAAACTCCGACTTGGTCAAAAGACGGTTGTTGTAATAGAGCAGGGAACCGTAAATGCTTTCGAGTGCCGGAGCGTTGATCAGGCCGAGTGCCGAGAGGCGTCCGGCGCCGAGCAAGCGGTCATCTTCGAGAAATTCGCTGTTGATGATCTGCGTGCCGGTCTTCTGCAGGTTAAAGACGCTGCCTACGTCTGCGAACACAGCCATCGTCGCCGGCCCGAAGATCGGGATGCGGTACTCGAAATTGCCGAGGAGCTGTGTATCACCGCCGATGAAGCGGTAAGTTCGCGAAAAAAGTGCCGGGTTCGCACCGTCAAAGCCTGTTACCTTACCGAGTTCGGCAAGCTCATCAAGAATCGGCGAACCGGCCGGAAATCCGAGAGGAGCGACGGGCGTTCCCGATGCGTTGGAGGCGACGCTTACATTGCGGCTGGTAACGTAAGTCTCAAACGTCGCGACCGGGCCGAGCGAACGCGAATTGTAACCGCGGATGTCGTTCTCGCTGCCGAGATAGTAGCGTTCGTAAGCCGGAATTCCGCCGATGTATGAAAGCGAGTTCGCATTACGGATAGCGTCTGAGATCGCGAACGATCTTGTCGAGCCAGCGAGGATGCGGAATGCAAACACCTCAGGATTTTTCGACTTCTTTCGACGGATCGGAGTGAATCGCGAATAGCTGATGGTCGGCGAAATCGTTCGCACATCGCCGCCGAGCCCAGCAAATCCCAAAGACATCGACAGCTGCGAGCCGCCGACGGTGTCAATACCATTCGCAGCCGGCTGTCGTGTGTCATAGACGAACGTTCCGGTAAGGCGGCTGGTCAGGATATTCGGGATCGCATAAATGATCGGAATACGCTGCGAAGGATCGAGCGATTCGTTGACCGGCGGATCCTCGATCGATGTCGCTGTGATCTGATATGTAAGTCCGACACGTGAAAACTGCGTAAAGCGGCGCTTTCTGAAAAACAGTTCGGACAGCGGCGCGGTCATAAAGACATTCGCACCGTAGGTCTTCTGCGTGAACAGATTGCTCTCGTCCACTCTGATCGATGCCAGCGGATCGAAAGTCAGATCGTTGAGCAGATCCTGATTCTGCGTGAGGAACGTTCCTTCACCAAAGAATTTGTATCGCGATGCAAAGACCGAAAATCCAACCGAGATCGGCCGATCGCGGAAGTACGGCTCCTGATAGGTGAACTGCAAACTCTGCTGACGATTACCGACGCCAACGGCGAATGAGAGAACTTCACCGCGCCCGGCGAGGTTGTTCGTCGAGTATTCGAGGCCGAAGGACGATCCGCCAAGACCGCCGGCGGCGCCGTTGAATGAGATCTGCTGACGCCCTTTCTCGCGAACCTTGACGGTCAGGTCAACGTCGCCCTGCTCTTCGTCCGTGCGAGTCTCGACGTCCTGATCTTTGTCGATCGGGTCGAAATACTGTGTCTGGTTGACGCGGGCGATCGATATCTCAAGCCAGTTCTGATTATAAATATCACCTTCGTTCAGCAGGAATTCACGGCGAAGAACGCGGTCACGCGTGAACGTGTTCCCGGTGAACTCAAGTCGGCGAAGGGTGAACTGCTTGCCTTCGTTAATGTTGATGCTGATGTCGACAATGCCTTCGTTCGGATTATTCGGATTGTCCTTGAAATCCGGCTCAAACTCGGCGTCGTACTGCACAAACCCCTGGGATCCGTACAGCTTCTTCATATCCTCGTAGACAGCATCCTGGATCCGCTTTCCGTTGACGATCTCGCCGGTCTTCAAGCCCATGAACGCGAGGATCTGCTGCTCGGAAAATATCGAGTTGCCTTCCACCTTCAGCGCACCGACGCGAAAGACCTTTCCTTCCGTAATAGGGATGATGACCTTGAGCGTATCGTCTTTCGATGAGATCAGCGGAAGCGGAAGCGTGATGAGCGGGATGAAGTCGGTTCGTTTAACGCCGAGGCCTACTACTTCGGGCTCGCCGATGCGCGCCTGAAAGTAGCCCTTCGACCACATATACGCGCGGACATTTCGCTGCAGGTCGGCCTGGAGTTTTTCGAGATGAAGAATGTCCTGGCCCTTGAATCGTGATATCAGGCCGTGCTCTTTCACGTAGAGCATCGCTGCCTTGAGTTCGCCATCGCTGAAATGCTCGTTGCCCACAAAATCGATATCCACGATCCTTGAGCGGTTGCCTTGTTCGACGTTGAAGGTCAGGGCGATGGACGTGGCCGAGACCTCCTCTTCCGAGACGGTAACGGTCGCATTTGGATAGCCGCGTGCCGCGAGCAGCTCACGAAGCAGACGGGTTGCGTTGCGAGCCTTGACCGGATCGTAAACCGATTCCTTTGAAATACCGATACGCTTCTCGCGAAACTCCTTAAGGATGTCTGCTTCGGTGACGGCCTTGCTGCCGCTGAAAAGCAGATCTCGGATGATCGGCAGTTCGCGGACCTCGAAGATCACGTTGACGCCGCCGCGGACGCCTTCGGTCGTCAGTACGCGGGTAGCGGTCTTATCGAAGAAGTTGAGCGAGATCAGTTCGCGGAGATCGCGTTCGAGGGCGGCCGGATCGTACGTATCACCCGGGCGCGTCTTGATGTAGTACAAAAGGTCGTCGTCGCGGAGGCGTCGATTTCCTTGTATATCAACTGTTTCAACTATCTGTTGTGAGGGTGCGGAAATCGACGGTTCGCCCTTCTTCGTTTCCCCTGCAAGGACCGGAGTCGTTGATACTGCCAGACTCAATAAAACAAGTCCAAGTGCGCTCAAAATTCGCATAAAAACGCTAATCCCTATAAATATGTGCGTGATGAAAGCCGAGGAGAGCTTTCAAATACCGTCTTCCGCTGAAAATAAAGTTCAGAGTATCTCAAACAAAGACGGCATTACAACGGCGGTATAAGTACTCAACCTAAGATTCTGCGCTCTATGCATAGGTTGCATTGCCGACTCGCGTGTCAAACTTACGAATTATACAGACAAAATCGCGCAAATAGAAAAGCGTAGAGCCCATTGGTCGGCCCTACGCTTTTAGATTCTGCACAGCAACTACCTGCCGGCTACGTCCGCTACCTCAGTGGTTACGGTAGTAAATATGAAGCGGCCGTCGGCCAGACTCACCTCGACATCCGAACTTTC
>DAIOWA010000333.1:0-4201 GCA_036758705.1 Pyrinomonadaceae bacterium
GCCGAACGGCATCGTCGCCCCGGGAAACGTGTGCCCGTGCCCGCCGGTTCCGATGAACGGATTCACCCACCGCGTGTAATCACGCGTCTGGGCAAAAAGAGATGAAACGAAAATGACGACGACAAGCAGGATAGGGATGGGTCTCATTTGCCGACGATTTTATCACGGTGGCTTTCGTTTTCTTATTTTGTGCATTTCGTGGATAGATCCAATTTCTCCACGAAATACACGAAAAACACGAAACAGATCAAAAAGAGCTACTCACTCTTAACCAACTCCAACTTCGTCGTCTTTACATCCAGCAGCGGGCCGAGTTCGTAGACGTTGCGGTAGCCGTATGTGTAGAGCGAGATGTAGGTCGAGAGATTCAAAGAAGCTGTCGCCATCTTTCGCGGAAACGCCTGCTCTTCGTTGACGAAGTTGTTGTTGCAGTAGATCAGGATCTTCTGGTTCTTGTCGGGGAACATCGTCTCGAGGCTTTCGACCGTGATGTCGGGGAAGCTCAGATTCACGGCTCCGGCAATGTGCAGCTCGTCAAACTTCTGCTTTGACCTCGCGTCGAGCACCACCACGCCCGCTTCCTTCGCCATCGCCAGGAACTCGTCCTCGGTCAGCCGCCGCTTCTCACGATGCTCGGCCGCTTCACCAGCGAGCTTGAGAAAGCCTTTCATATCGATCGACGGGTTCGGTATCTCCTTCGCCTTTTGTGCCTCGGCAAACGATGCCGCAAACAACACCAAAATTGCTGCAATTGCGAGTTTGAACTTCATAAGTCGTACTACCTTACCAAGTTGAACGCTGAATGGATGCCCAATTTGCACAATTAGTCGCATTGTGCCGTACACGAAATAGTGTATTGACGCAGGGTTGCATACGTGGGATATTAGTCAACCGGCCTTCAGGGCCCAGATCTTTGAAAACAGGCGAAAAAAACAAACTTTGATGTTCGCGGGACAATGGGACAGTGGGACACGGGACAAACGGTAGGCTACTGGAGCGTGGCCCTGGAAACGGTTAAACTACAAGAAATGGCCGAAAATCTGCAGAGATCCGGGATGAACGACCTTTTGCCGTACGCCGCGTGGCTGACGGCGTTGGTCGCGACGGCGGGCAGCCTCTTTTTCAGCGAGGTAATGGACCTGCCGCCGTGCATTCTGTGCTGGTATCAGCGTGTCGCGATGTACCCGCTCGTGCTGGTGATCGGAGTCGGGATCGTATTCCGCGATGCGAAGTGGAAATACTACGCATTGCCGCTGTCGCTGACCGGCCTCGCGATCGCGATCTATCACAATCTGCTGTATTACAACCTGATCCCGGAAAGCATCACGCCGTGCAAAGAAGGCATCTCTTGCACGACGGTGCAGATCGAGTGGCTTGGGTTTATCACGATCCCGCTGATGTCGCTGACGGCGTTTGTGATCGTGTCCATCGTGTCGGTTCTTTATAGACCGAATAGATCGTCATATTAGTTGAGTGTTACGCCCTTGCTAACGCGCGGGCTTCTGCAATTATGAAAAAGGAAGTTGGTATATTGCTGGCGATCGGCGTGGTCGTCGTCGTCCTTGGTGTAGTCGGTGCGTCGTATTATCGCGGCTCGGTCCAAAAGGCGCCTGTCGTGCCTGACAATTCGAAGGTCCTCGTTCGCCCGGACAGCTACACGCTCGGGCCCGCGGATGCGAAAGTTACGATCGTCGAATTTCTCGACCCCGAATGCGAATCGTGCGCGTCCGTCGCTCCGCAGGTGAAGGCGTTGCTGAAGGAATATGACGGAAAGAGCGTTCGTTTGGTCGCTCGTTATATGCCGCTGCACCCGAATGCGAAACTGGCGGTTCAATATACCGAGGCCGCCGGTGCGCAGGGCAAGTACTGGGAATATCAGGAAAAGCTTTTCGCGATGCAGTCTGAATGGGGCACAAAGCACGGCCCTGCAGGAGCACACGCCGCTCCGACCGCACCGATCAGCACGCTGTTTGAAAAGTACGGCAAAGAGATCGGGCTCGATCCGCAAAAGCTGAATGCGGACGCCGGAAATTCGGACTACACACAAAAGGCCGACCGCGACCTAAACGACGGCCGCGCGCTCGGCGTACGTGCGACACCGACGTTTTTCGTCAACGGCCGCAAGCTCGCACGGCTTTCTATGCAGGACCTTCGCACGCTCATCAACGAAGAGCTTGCGAAATAGGCTCGTGTAACCGTTCGCGTTCCTGCATCGTCTTACCTCTTTGGTGCGCTTTTATCGAATCGGTTCGAGCAACCAATTTGCGTTAAAAGCGCACAAATCTAATGGATACTTAGGGCGAACGCCCTTCATTCGGCGTCACCCGCAATAATAATTGGAGGTTAGAAATGATCGGAAAAGTGCTTTCTTTTGCGATGTTTACGGCTGTCGCCATCCCCACGGTAACGGCTCAAACGCCCGCTCCCGCTCCGCAGCCCGAGCCGCGAGCGTTTTCGTTCTCATGGGACAGCGACGGTGGATATCTCGGCGTTCAGACCGAGGAAGTGACCCGCGAAAACTTCGGCAAACTCGGCCTGCGTGAAGTTCGCGGAGTGGCGATCGCCAAGGTCATCGAAGGCTCGCCCGCACAATCGGCAGGCCTGCAGGACGGCGACGTGATCGTGAAAGTCAACGGCGATGAGATCGCCAGTGGCCGGAAACTCACGCGGCTGATCAGCGAGATCTCGCCGGATCATACGGCGAAAGTGACCGTGCTCCGCGGCGGTTCGGAACGCGACGTCACCGTCACTCTCGGCAAACGTCCGATGCCGAAGTTTGCCGAAGGAATGTTCAACTCGCCCGAGGGCTTCAAGAATTTCGAGTTCAAGTTTCCCGAGAAGGACTTTGAGTTCAAGATGCCGGACATGGACAAGCTCGAAAAGTACAAATTCGAGCCCGGCAAACCCGGAGAGCCGTTCGTATTCGCATTCGGTAACCGCCGGCAGATCGGTGTGAGCCTGACGCCGTTAACCAAGCAGCTCAGCGATCACTTCGGCGTAACGAACGGAGCGCTCGTCAACAACGTTCGCGAAGATTCACCCGCCGCCAAGGCCGGTTTGAAAGCGGGCGACATCATCACCGAGGTTGAAGGCAAAGCCGTGAAAGGCGAAATGGATGTTGTTCGTGCCATCGCAGAAAAGAAGGACGGTGACGTTTCGCTCACCTATACACGTGGCGGCCAGAAGAACACGGTCCGCATAACGCCGGAGAAAGGCGAAGGAAATCTGTTCGAGCATTTTGAATGGAACAGCGACGATAACCCGGCTCCGCCGACACCCGGCCAGCCCGGCGTATACAAAATGCAGCGTCCGGGAACTCCCGCAACTCCGATGCCGTTGAATCAACTGTTTATTCCGGGTAGGGTCGTTTAGATCTCGCGGAAACTATTACTGGGCCTGCTTCCTTATAGCGTCCTTGGCTAGTTCGTTAGCCTGGCTGCTAAAGTCGCGGGCCTCTTCCATCAGCTTGCGGTACTTATCGGTGCGGTCGTCAAACTCGACCTTCACCTTCGCGCGGATAGCGTCGTTCTGCGGGTCGTAATTATCACGAAGCGACCTTGAAGCCTGCCGGTATTGCTCGAACGCATCGACCTGTTTCTTCAGGGCAAGTTCCTTCAGGTTAAGGTACTGTTTGTAATCGTCGTTGATGTTCATCTCCTCAGCCTGCTGGATCTTTTCGATCGCAGTCTTGGCGAAGTTCATACCGTCAACGATGATGTAGTTCACGTCATCAGCGATCTTGCGGACCGCGGCTGCGTCGTTCCCCTCGAGAGCCTTCTTCAACTGCTCGCGTTTCCCCGGCGTTTCACCGTCACCTTCGTTCTCTTCGTAGAGCTTCTTGATCTCTCGAAGGTCTTTGTTGGCTTCCTGCACAAGCTTGCCGGCTTCAATGGTTTCGTCACGCGGACCGAACAGCCCGCAGGATGATCCGGCGATCGTAAGGAGCAAAATGATGATGAAGCTTAAGGTCCGCATCAGGTTACAGAGAGATCTTCATTGCCGCGTCGGCGCCAAATGAACCCGTCAAGAATATAATGCGTCAATTGCGGTACGGCTAACAATGGCACAAGCCACATCTTCAGCCCGGTCCAATCCCAATTCCCGCCAAACAGCCACGTCCGCTCATGCCAAACGCCGCGACTCCAGAAGAGTTCCTCGACGTAAGCGAGCGCCCAAAGCGTTGCGAGAAAGATGATCCAGT
>DAIOWA010000334.1:0-4198 GCA_036758705.1 Pyrinomonadaceae bacterium
AGACGGCGTCGGCGGAGAAGGGGTACGATCTTGATCTGGTCGAGATCACGAAGATCTGGCGAGGCGGGTGCATTATCCGATCCGCGATGCTCGAAGATATCCGGAAAGCCTTCGAGGCCGACCCGAACCTGGCGAATCTGCTGGTGGCCGACAATCTCGCGAACACGATTCGCAACGAGCAGAACATTCTGAAGGCCACTGTCAAATTTGCGATCGCGGCGGATGTGCCGTGTATGGCTTTCTCGACATCGTTGAACTACCTCAAGGCCTACGCATCCGAACGTCTGCCTGCGAATTTGATCCAGGCGCAACGAGATTATTTCGGAGCCCATACCTATCAACGGACCGACAAGGAAGGAACGTTTCATACACCGGATTGGGACGCATAAAGGATGATCCGAAATTTATTTCTCATTTTGGCCAGCATCAGCTTTGTCGTCGTGATCGGCGGTGCGGTTTATGAGCATCTCGCTCTCGTCCCCGTTTGGTCGTCGGCGGTGCCGGCGTCCCTGACGGTTTTTCAGGGCGAATACCGGCTGACTCCGGAAAAATTCTGGATGCTGATCCACCCGGTCACGATCGTGCTAATGGTGATCGCCTTGATCGCCAACTGGGCGACGGACCGGCGTGCTCTGATCGTTCGGTCGTTGGTCGGTTATGCGATAGTGCTTGCTGTGACGGCACTCTATTTTGTGCCGGAGTTGATGGCCCTGACGCAGACGTCGTTCAGCGAAACGGTCGATGCGGCACTTACGGATCGTGCAAATCGATGGGAAATGCTCAGCCTGGTGCGGCTCGGATTCCTGTTCTTGCTTGCGATCGGGCTGTTGTCAGCGCTGGCAAAGCCGACCGATACGCGTTCGTATCGAAGATTCTAGCCGGACGGGAAGAGCTTTAAATAGATCCTATTGTTTGTAGAGGCCAGAAGAGTTTTGTAACGCTCGTCGGATCGTATCGAGTCGAGTTTGGGTTCGGTGCCAAGCCATATGGACCACGGGCTGGACTCTTTGACACTGGCGTTGAGATACGCGAACGCTGCATCGAAGTCGCTGACGGCGATCGACGCGAGGCCGAGGAAGTAGGGCGGGATGTAGGTTTGGTTGGCGACTGCCTTCCACTTTTCGAGTAGGTCGCGAGCCTCATCGATCGAGCCGTTTCGAGCAAGAGCGGTACACAGTGTGTAGAACGGCAGCGGCGAATCGGGTTCGAGATCGACGGCTTGTTGCGCGTGCGTAAGGGCTTGTCCGAGCTCTCCGGTTTCCAGAAAGATATTGGCAAGCTGCAGGTGGGACTGCATAAAGTTCGGGTTCAGGTCCATCAGCAGCCGAGCCTCACGCTCCGCGGCGGTGTAGTCCCGGGTTTGATAGATCGTCCAGGCGGACAAGACTTTTGCCCGCAGCGACATCGGATTCAGCCGCTCGCTGATGACAACCTCTTCCTTACCTTCCTCGAAACGGCCCGTGCCGACAAGCACCGACGACAGCCATTCATGCGAAAGCGAATAGTTGGGGTTTAGGTCGATCGCCTTCCGATAGAGCACTTCGGCTTGGTCGAACTGGAGGCGGTTCGAATGGTAGAGACCCAACGCGGCGTGGGCTTCCGCGAGAAACGGGTCGATCTCGATCGCACGTTCGGCATTCTCGCGGACCCTCTCGTGCGTTTCCGACGGCGGAAACATTCCGTAGATCGTCGCCCAGGTGTAGTAGTCCGCGATCCCTACATAGGCGAGGGCGTAATTCGGATCCAGTTCGACAGCTTTCGAAAAGGATTCGATCGAGCGTGGAAAAGAATCCGGTGTGAAATGATTCCAGAAGTATCGCCCCTGAAGATATGCGTCGTGGGCCTCCGCGTTGTTTGTCCCGCGCTTGACGACAAGGGCTTGCTCTGTGCCGGAAAGCTTTGGAAGCAATGAGTGAGATACCTGCTCGGCGATCGAGTCTTCGAGTTCCAGGACGTCGGAAAATTCCTCGACAAAACTTGCCGACCACCGCGTGGCATTTTCCTGAACATCGAGCAACTGTGCCGTTACGCGAATGCTGTTGCCGACGTGCCGGATGATGCCATCGACAACGAAATCGACGCCTAGGTGTGTACCTACCGAGAATGGATCGGTATCGGCTGCCGCAGTTTGGAGGACCGAGCTGGTCGGCCGCACCAGGAATTTGCGGACGTTCGACAGCCGCATCGTGACGGAGTCCGCCAAGCCGATGCTGAGATAATCCTCGTCGCCCGTATCGCGCGTTTCCGAACGGATCACCTTGAAGGGAAGCACTGCGATCGACCTGATGGGTTCGGAGGTGATCGGCTCGACGGCCGTCGGAATTTTCGATGTTATGGGGTTGTGAGTCGAGGAAAGTATCTCCAAATATCTCGGGTCGCTGCGGATGGAATCGAGTTTTGGCTCGGTCGCGAACCACATCATCCATTCGTTCTTTTCATCCACCGACCGTCGAAACCATTCAAATGCAAGGTCGATCTCGCCGGCCGCGACCGCCGTTAAGCCAACGAAAAACGGTTTCATATAATGCTGGCTCGCTGTCAGCAATATTTTGTCCAATATCAATGTCGCCGCCTCGTGGTTGCCTTCCGCGGCCCGCGCGTGGGCAAGCATATATCGCGGCATTCCGGATCGGCCCCAGCCTTCGGCGCTGTTTCGAAGACACGCGACCGCTTCATCCAGTTCGCCGGTTGCGGCGAGGACGTTGCCGAGGTGCAGAAGAGCCTGAGGCAGGTCGCCGCTCATCGCCGCAGCCTTTCGAGCCTTGGCAACGGATTCCGGATATCGGCGGCACTGATACAACGCCCACGCCGACATCATGATCGCCCGCGGCGATACAGGATCGAGTTCCTCGGCCTTAAGGATCTCCCTAATGCCTTCGTCGAACCGTCCCTGCGCGACGAGGAAGTTCGAATAATATTCGTGGGCGAGCGGATAGTTTGGATTCAGTTCTAAGGCTCGCTTGACAAGATATTCAGCATCGGCCCAATTCCAATCGTAAAGAAATACGCAGAAGGCGAGTGCAGCGTATGCCTCGCCCATCGAATCGTTAACCTCGAGAGCTTTGCGTGCCGCTTCGATCGCTTTCGGAAATCCTTCGGTCGAGGGGATCTCGCCAAAGATCGCGGACCATATATAGAAGTCCGCGAGGCCGATGTACGGATGGGCGTAGTTCGGATCGATCTCGATCGCCTTTTGAAATTCGGCGACGGCTTTCAACAATCCTTCGTCGCTGAAGCGGCTCCAGAAATAACGGCCGCGAAGATACGCCTCGTAGGCATCAGGTTTGTTGGTTCCGCGGCGGGCGATCCGGTCGCGTTCTTCCGGGGAGAGCCGCGGAAGAAGCGATACTGATACTTGTTCGGCGAGAGAATCCTCGAGTTCGAGTACGTCACCCGTATCCTTGTCGAATGCCTTAGCCCAGACAGTCGTGTCGTTCGCGACGTCGTAAAGCTGGACAGAAACCCGGATTCGTCCTCCGATGATCCGAACATTACCATCGAGGACGAAATCGGTGCCAAGCTGTTTTGCAGCCGAGAATGGCGTGGCATCGGTAAATGGTAAAACCGACGTTGTCGGGCGAACGACGATCCGCGGAATGCCGCTGAGTCGTGAGATCAACGCGTCAGCCATGCCGATCCCGACGAACTCACTTCCGGTATCCGTCGTCGTCTGCCCCGCAAGGACTTTGAATGGAAGGATGGCTATCGACCGTGAATCCGGCTTGCGAACGCCGGTCAAACTGGCTCGCGTGACGAAGTATTCGGCGTTCACTGGACGTCCGTCGAGGTAATTGGTGAGGTCGTCCGCGAAGTCCATTACCGTGCGGTAACGATCCGCCGGATCTTTCCGGAGAGCCTTCAGGACGACCTTATCGAGGTCCCCGATCAGTTCTCGTCGGAGCGATTCGGGGGGTGCGTTCCGTCCTTCGTAAACGCGGTCGATCGTCATCTCGCCGCCGTTGTCGGGTACGAGATCGTGATCGCTGGTGATCGTGCCGCTCGGGTTGGTCGGCATTTCCTCGCGGATGATGCGGGAAACTTCTTCGGGAACGCTTCGGCGGAGTCGATACGGCCGATGGCCCGACAGGAGTTCGTAGAGGATCACGCCGAGCGAGTAAATGTCGGATGAGGCTCCGACAATATCGCCGCTGATCTGTTCGGGCGAAGCATACTCCGGCGTCATCGCGCGCATTTGCGT
>DAIOWA010000335.1:0-4183 GCA_036758705.1 Pyrinomonadaceae bacterium
GCTTTGGGCAACCGCTCTCTCACGCGTTCGAGCGTTGACCGATGAACCCGCACCGGCACCGGCACAGGAACGTCGCGTTCAGAACGAAGTAGGCCTTGGCATCGCCGAAGCAGCGTTCATGTATAAGATGACAGGTGATCGGAAATATTTCGATGCAGCGATGAAGTACATCGACGCGGGCATCAGTTACGACGTTTGGGGATACACCTACAATAAGCCCAACGTCGATCTCGCCGCCGGACATCTTCTGTATGGAATGGGTTGGGGATACGACCTGCTCTTCAACGATCTGACTCCCGCCCAACGGACGCGTATCAAAGATAAGCTCGTAAAGCAGGCGAAGCTTCTTCACGAATTCTTTAAACCTAAGTCGGGTAAATCTTACGCATATAGCCAGAATCACACGTTCATCCCGATCTCCGGCCTCGCGGTTACTGCCTACGCTTTGATGGACGAAGTTCCGGAAGCGAAAGAATGGGCGGCGACATCGCGTGCGATCTTCGACCGCGTACTTGCGACCTATTCCGAGGATGGCTACTTCTACGAAAGTATGGAGTACTGGATCTTCTCGATGCCGTGGATCGTTCACTATATGGACGCTCACGCACAGTCGACCGGCGAAGATCTCTACAAGGGAGTGACCGGTCTCGAGAATGCTCATAAGTATGTCGCTCACATCACGCTGCCCGGCGGAGATTTCAATTTCGACTATGGCGATATCTACGCCGGGCCGACGACTCGTGCTCGGAAAGGGAACGATTACGAACGCGAGCGGATCAACGGAAAGTTCCGCACGAACTACAACATTCTCTACAATCTCGCGACACGCTACGGCAACGGCGAAGCTCAGGGCGTTGCGGATTGGCTGAAATCGAAGGGGCAGGTGAACGCCGAAGAGTACTGGTCGTTCATCTGGTACAACCCAAAGATCAAGGCCGTGTCGATCAACGATCAGCCGAAATATCACTGGTTCAAGGATCACGGTGTCTTCTTCTGGCGATCTTCCTGGGATGACGACGCGACTGCATGGTCCTTTAAAGCCGGACCGCCCGAGGGACATTCGACTACCGCCAAGGTCAAGGCATTCCCCGATTGGCGACTATCGAGCGGACACGCTCACCCGGACGCTGGCAGTTTCATCATCTGGTCCAAAGGAAGATATCTGACAGGCGACTCTGGTTATGCGGGGGTGCCGATGACTGAGCATCACAACACGATCACGTTTGACGGAATCGGCCAGGGTAAAGAAGGCAAAGGGCACGACGCCTTCGCCGAGGTTTCCTACGACCTGATGAACAAGATCCGGGTGACAGACGTGAACTTTGCAAATGGAAAGGTCGCGATCACGGCCGATCTTAGATCGGCATACGAGCCCGAACTTGGTGTTGAGAAATTCATTCGCCGATTTACATTTACCGGTCCCGGCGTCTTCCTGCTCGAGGACGAGATCAAGACATCGAAACCGCGGAAGATCATTTCGTATCTGCACAGCGATACGGCGATCGTGAAGAGTGGGGCGGGCTACGAGTTCGAGCCCGGCAAGCCGAACTTGCTGGTTGAGATCGTCGAGCCCGCCGGACTCGATGCGATCGTCGAAAAAAATATTCTCACCGCTCCGGGGCGGCCGGGAAGTGTCGACAAAGGTGAACGTGAAGAGCGGGGAGTAAGGCTCGCAATATCACCCAAACAGGAGACGTCGAATATCATCCTGAAGACTCGTTTGACTATCCGATAGAATCCCAACTTGGCCGTTTCGGGACGCCGAGCGGCCATTCCGTAACCACGCGGGTCGCTGGAAGCGACATCCCCGTGCGATATTGCCTCGGGGTCTGTGCCGGTGCTTCCTTCCGCGCCTCGATCGGATATGGCTTCGGTTGGTCTAACCAATTATTTTTTTCCGCGATCTAACATTTTCGGGTTGACAGTGAAACAAATCGCTGTATTATGTCAAAGGCTTTTACAAATTCTTAGATTGCAAGGTCGAAAACCGACGGTCGCCTGTTAAAACGTGGAGGCCGTACAGCCATTATTGCAGGTAAACGGATTTCTTGTAGCGGAGTTGCCTAGCTAATTTGTCAAAAGACTAAACAAAAGATTGCGTAAGATAAACCCGAACAACTTTAAGCTGGCTACCCGCGGAACGTCGCGTGAGATCAATCGTCAGATCGCGCTTACGCTGATCCGCACTCATCAGCCTGTGTCGAGAGCCGAGCTTTCCCGGTTGATGGAAACGAATCGGGCGAATGTGACGCTGCTGGTCAACGAACTTCTTGAAGAGGGCCTGGTCCGCGAAGAGGCGCAGAACGAACCGAACAAGCGGGGGCGTAAGCCGACATCGCTATTCTTAAATTCCCTCAACAGTCTCGCGGTCGCGATCGACGTACGCGCCACGCGAACGTTTCTGATGTTGACCGATTCGACTGGAAAGCAGGTGGGCGAGGTGATCAGTTTTCCGACGAAGCTCGACCCGACCGATTTTGTTCAATCTCTCGCGTGGCAGGTTCGAAAGGCGCTGGGCGGCAAACTTGATGCGGCGACCTGCGGCGGGATCGGCGTGGTCGTGCCGGGAATGCTCGATCTTAAGAACGGAACTGTGGTTCATTCCCCAACGCTTCGCTGGCACGACGTCGACCTTCTTGACCTGATGGAGAAGGAGTTCGGCGACATCGGGATTCACCTTGAGAATTCCGGAAAGGCGTGTGCGCTTTCGCAGATCTGGTCGGTCCGCGGCGACGGCAGCGGACACAATGACATCGTTTTCGTCAGCGTCTCAGACGGCGTTGGCGTAGGGATCGTGGTCAACGGCGAGCTCGTCCGCGGGCGACATAATACCGCGGGCGAGTTTGGCCACGTACCCTTGAGCATCGACGGCCCGCCGTGTGCGTGCGGTGCCAATGGATGCTGGGAAGCCTACATTTCGAACATCGCAACGCTCTCGCGCTACTTCGGTACGAACGCCGGGAACCGTAAGCCGCAATCGGTCGAGCAGGCCGAGTTTACCGTTGAAACGTTGATTGCCAAGGCTCGCGCAAACGACGGAAAGGCGTTGACCGCGCTTCAATCCACAGCTCGATATCTAGGCCTCGGGCTCGCATCGATCATCAACGTGATCGACCCATCGCGGATCTACATCGGCGGTGAGATCACGGAAGCATGGGATCTGCTTGAACCGACCGTGCGAGACGCGATCAAAGAACGCGTACTGAGTCCTGCATTGGGCGAAGCGTCGATCCGCATCGTTCCGGCGCTTGAATTTCCGCGTCTCAGGGGCGCGGCCGCGCTTGTCACGGCGCCGGCATTCGCCGCTCCCAAAGTCGCATAACAAAGATCTCTATCCCGGGGTTTCGCCGCACCGGGTACCTACCAGGCGGGTAAGTTTTCTTAAGGAGAAGGATCAACAATGAAACTCATACGTTCAGCCATCGCTCTATTAGAGCCCATTGGCCGTGCCCACAATTTAGGACTACTCGCCGTCTTGGCGGCTGTACTCATTCTTCCGGCTGCGGCGAGTGCTCAGGTTACTACCGCGACGATCGTCGGGACGATCTCCGACCCCGGCGGCGCGGCCGTTCCGAGCGCGAGCGTGACCGTGCGAAACGTCGATACGGGACTGCGGCGAACCGTGACGACCGGCGACGACGGAAGCTTTCGCGTCGAGTTCCTTCCGGTCGGCAATTATGCGATCGACGTGACGGCAACGTCCGGATTTAAGAAGGCATTCCGCGAGGGCATTGTTCTGCGAGTCAATGACACGGCACGTATGGATTTCGCTCTTGAGGTCGGCTCGGTCGACGAGCAGGTAACGGTAACCAGCGCGCCTCCTGAGGTAAACACCAGCTCGGCGGAACTCGGTCGTACCGTGCAGACCCAGGAGATCGAGAATCTTCCGCTCGTCGAACGCAATGTTTACACGCTCCTCGACCTTACCCCGGGCGTACAGTCCAACAACACAGGCATCGCAACCGCCTCCGCTTCGACCAGCAATCTAAGCCTCGGATTCCCTGAGCAGCGAACGATTATCAACGGCGGAACCGATGGCGGCACGGGCTCGGTAAATTACTTTCTTGATGGCGGAGCGAACATGACGAACCTTCGCAACACCGGAAACATTCTTCCGGCTCCCGATGCTATCCAGGAGTTCCGAGTTCAGACCAACGCCTACAATGCCGAGTACGGACGTTTT
>DAIOWA010000336.1:0-4172 GCA_036758705.1 Pyrinomonadaceae bacterium
TATCTACAAATCGCGGCCGAACTCGGAGTGGTCGGGGTCGCGATCTTTACGTGGTTCCTCGTTGGAATTGCGGTAATGGCGTGGAGGTCTTTGTCCCGCATCCGGCATATTCCACCTGTCGCTTTTGCCGCGATGATCGGGATCTTTGGGTTTCTGGCGACAAGCCTTTTGACGTCCTATTCCTTCCGGCTCATTCAGAACGGGTTCTTTTTCTTTTTCGCTTTATCTATCGCCGCGAAATACCTATTGGCAAACAGCGAGACCGAAGAACACCGTAAATCGACGCATACCATCCCGGTTAAATGGGCCTGCGCTGCCGGAATGAGCGCTTGCCTGCTGCTGACGATCTATTCCGTGACGCGGGTTGCCAGCGTCATTACGCAAGAGCATGCGAGTATCACCGTTGATAAAGCCGCCGCCGGCAGGCTTTATCAACAAGCGTCGTGGCTGGACCCCGAGACTCCGATCGCATTCAAAAACGCCGCTATCAGAGCGTTCAGAGATCGTGAGTTTGAGAAAGCCGTCCCGCTTCTTCAAAGATCCATCGAAATGGGAGAAAACACCTCGACTTCTTATTCCTATCTAGCATCAGCTCAGACACTCGCCGGAGATGTCGCCGGTGCGGAAAGTACACTGCGAAAGGCTGCCGAAATATATCCGCGGTCTGTTTTTGTTCAAACGAGGTTTACTTCGATCCTGCAGGCAAACGGAAAAACCGACGAGGCCGCAAAGGTTTTCGCGAAGGCCACTTCGCTGGATCAGAAGGCCGCTGCTACGTGGCTCACACTAATGACAAAAGGTGCGGCCGAAGTGTCTTCAAGATCGATCAACCCGGCCTCTGGTATCGGCTCTGTTATGGACCTCGCTCCGCAATCGGGAATGTACGCAGTTATGAGCGAACGGTTGATCAAACATCCCGAAGAACAGAAGTTTTCGATGTTCAAAGCCGCTAACTAATTTCTCTTACCGCACGGCGTCACCCAGAATGCCTTAGAATAGTTCTCCGCCCATCGAAAGGCGGAATTCCCGTCTCGTCGATCGCAACGGGTTCGAAATTGAAACGCCTACTCTCCATCGCAAAGAACACATTTGATAGCGACTATGCCGCGATCTTGTTGCTGCTCGCTTTCTCGGCGGCACTGTTTGCTCCCGCGGCATTTCTTGGCATTCCTCAAAATTACGACCTCGGCCAGCATCTTCGATTTGCTCAAACCTGGCATGACGCCATTGCGGGCGGCAACTTTCTCCCGTCGTGGGGAGCAGCCGACAATGCGGGATTAGGAAGCGCCGGGATAAGGTTCTATCCGCCCGTCACGCATTTCGTACTGGCCGTGACGCAGTTTGTTACCGGAAGCTGGTACGACACCCTTTGGGTAACGATGCTGGGGTGGATGTTTATCGGCAGCGTCGGCGTATTCAAGCTTGCCAGCGAATGGAGTTCCCGTTCGATAGCGTTCGGTTCAGCCGTACTTTACGTCCTGGTTCCATATCATCTGCTGCAAGTGTTTCAGGCATTTTTCCTTGCCGAATTTGCCGCCGCCGCAGTTCTTCCGTTCTGTTTTCTGTATGCCCACCGCCTTCTAACAAAAGGCGACACTATAAACGTACTTCTCTTTGCGGCCTCATACTCAGCACTGGTCCTCACACATATTCCGACCACGATCATGGGCACGTTGTCGCTCGCGGTCTTCGTTCTTGGGTTCGTTTCGGCGGAGAACTTTTTCCGCGTCGCCCTTCGATTCGCTTCGGCCTTCGCAATATCATTGGCCGCGACGGCATTCTTTTGGGTCCGAATGGTCTCGGAACTTAGCTGGGTCAAACACAATACCCCCGAGTATTTCGCATCAGGCGTATACAACTATTCAGTCCATTTCTTCCCGATGCTGTACAGTGCCGGGGAGGCATATTGGGCAAGATTCCTGTGGTTGTTCGACATCAGCATCTTAGCGACCTGTGCGTTATGCATCCCGGCTCTGATCGTAGTGTTCAGGAAGAAATTCGATGCCCCTCGGCATCTGATATCTTTGCTTGCCGTCGCCGGTTTTGCACTCTTTATGATGTCGGTTGTGAGTGCTCCCGTTTGGGACAACATTTCACTGATTCAGAAACTTCAGTTCCCTTTTCGATGGCTCTCGCCGGCTTCCCTCGCCGCGGCATTATTGTTTCCGCTGGGTGCCGCCGCCGTCGTCAAGAATCGAACCGTCATTACTCGGCCATTTGCATACGGCCTGGCTTCGGCCCTTATGTTCGTGATCGTGCTCGATGTTAGTCAGATCATCGTTCCGTCCGCACCCGTTCCACGCGAAGAGGTCGCAAAGGCGATCCGGAAACTCGATAAGGAACCGGGATGCGAGTGCTGGTGGCCGATTTGGGCTTCCCGTGACGCGACAAAGAATGTTGTGCCGGCCGCGGCAGGTGATCGTGAGTTTGTGATCACGAGATGGGAGAGTACCGACCGCCGATTCACCGTGAATGCCGGATCGGCGGAGAGCGTGAGAGTTGGCACTTTCTTCTATCCTCATTGGCGAGCGACTGTAAACGGAGCACACGCGGACGTGTCACCTGATCCACACGGTCTGATAGAGGTTCCGATCCCACCGGAAGCCGCTGAAGTTATGCTCGAATTTCACGAGCCGCCCATTGTCGTTGCGTCCAGATACATTTCGGCCGTTACGCTCGCCGCGATCTTTCTTTTCCTTTTGTTTACTATTGGTTCGTTCAAGAAATCACTAAAACAACCGCGAAAGTTTGTGTTATAATCGCGTCGGCATTCGCCGCTAACTTTCTATATTTCGTTTACAAAATGGGTTCCTCAGCCACAGCCTCGAACAGTCTGTTTAGCCGCATTATTTCGATCGCCCGAAACACATTTCGCGAGGCCATTCGCGATCGCGTGCTTTATAACCTGGTTATCTTCGTGCTGCTGATAACGGCATGCGCGATCTTGCTGGGCGAGCTGACCGACGGGCAGGAAGCCCGCACGATAATGAATATTGGCCTCAACGCCGAGCTGCTTTTCGGTACGTTCATTGCGATCTTCGTCGGTGTCGGTTTGGTGTCAAAAGAGATCGAGAAGAAAACGGTGTATGCGATATTCTCAAAGCCGGTGCGGCGGACCGAGTTTATTGTCGGTAAATTTCTCGGGCTTTGCTCGACGCTGTTCGTTAATACGGCGGTAATGAGCTTTGGCATTATGCTGGCCCTGCTCTACGTCGGCGGACGCGATCTGATCGGGCCGCTGTGGGCAGCGACGATGATGATCTTCCTTGAACTTACGATCACAACGTCCGTCGCGATCTTATTCTCGTCGTTCTCTACACCGGCCCTATCCGCCTTGCTGACATTCCTCGTTTTCCTGATCGGACACCTCAGTGCATCGCTTCGGGATCTCGGCAAGACCATGGAATCTCCGATCGCGTCCTGGTTCCTCGAAGCGATCTATTTTCTTCTCCCCAATCTCTCGCTCTTCAGCTTTCGGACTGAAGCGGCGATCGGAATGGTGCCGACGGGCTCGATGCTGTTGGGAGCGGCCGGTTACGCGCTTGCGTACATCGTTGTAGTTTTAGCGATCGCTGCCGCGGTGTTCGCTCGCCGGAATTTCAAGTAGAAATGGTCAGAGATCCGAAACAACTGCTCGTAACCGCGATCATCGTCGTCGCGGCATTCGGCGCTGTTTTCTCGTTGAGTGCCTTTGTCGAGGGTGCCCGACCAAAGCTTCCGCCCGAGTATGCCGATTCCGACCTTTCGCTCGAGGGCAAGCGGCTTAAAGGTTACGCGTTGGGCTCGGAAGGCTTGCTCGCAGATTGGTATTGGATATTATCGCTGCAATATCTGGGCGGCAAGTTTGTCGATGCCGGCAGCGACACGATCGACCTCGGCGATCTTCGATCCTTAAATCCGCGCCTTCTGTATCCCTATCTCGACAACGCAACCGATCTTGATCCCAAGTTTTACGCGGCCTACTCATACGGTGCGATCGTCTTGCCGGCGATCAACACGGAGCAGGCGATAGCCCTTGCCGAGAAGGGCATCCGCAACAATCCGGATAAATGGAGGCTTCATCAATATCTGGGCTACATCTACTGGCGCCAGAAGAATTACGAAAAGGCTGCGGAAACCTATGAAGAAGGATCAAAGATCGAAGGAGCTCCACCGTTTATGATCGAGATGGT
>DAIOWA010000337.1:0-4168 GCA_036758705.1 Pyrinomonadaceae bacterium
AAACAGCGGCTGCTTGAACTGCAAGAGAAGCACCCGATCATCGGCGACGTTCGTGGAATGGGATTGATGCTTGGCATCGAACTTGTGAAAGACCGAAAGACAAAAGAGCCAAATCCCGAAGCGGTTCTGCGGTTGTTCGAAGAAACAAAACGTCAAGGCGTTCTGATCGGAAAGGGAGGCCTTTACGGCAATGTCATTCGTACGGGAATGATGCTGAATACGACGACCGAAACGGTGGATCAGCTGGTCGCAGCATTGGACGCAAGTTTTTCAACTGTCTGATGAAGATCCTTATAACGGGTGCCGGAGGTTTCGTTGGACAGAAAATCGCCGAGCAGTTCGGCGTGGGCCGGGAGACGGTCGCTTTGACCCGCCGTGACCTGGATATTACCGACGGATGGAGCGTGGGCGATGCGGTCTTACGCCTTGCTCCTGACCTGATCGTGAATTGCGCCGTGCTTGGCCTTGAAGCGTCCGAGGCCGATCCCGACAGAGCCTGGGCAGTGAATGCGATCGGGCCGGCGAATCTCGGCAGGCTCGCGGAGAACGCGGGAGCTGCGGTTGTTCACCTCAGTACAAATTACGTCTTTGGTGGTGACCGGGGGACAGGCTACTACACGATAGACGATGAACCGCAGCCTGTGAACGTTTACGGTGAAACCAAATGGGAAGGCGAGCGGGCACTTGCCGCTGAATGTTCGCGCCACTTTATCATACGCACTTCATGGGTGTTCGGCGGGTCAAAGGCGAACTTTTTCGACAATGCGATCGCATTGCTTCGGGCGGGAGAACCTGTAGACGCGATCTCAGACACTTGGGGCAGTCCGACTTTGGTGGATGATCTGGTGGAACGTGTCCAGGCAATCGTCGATCGCGGCAAATTCGGGACTTATCATACGGCGAATTTTGGAGTTTGTTCTAAGTACGAGTTTGCGGTTGAGGCGTCCCGAGTACTTGGTAAAGATAGTGAGTTAGTAAAACCGGTTTTCGCCAGTCAACTGGGCGCGTCGGTCAGGCGGCCTGAATACACTCCCATTGAATGTAAGCAATCGGCCGAGATCGGCCTGCCGCCGCTTAGAGATTGGGAGAGAGCGCTGGAGGCGTCTATTTTGAGGAGCTAGTTTTGGAATATGAAGATCAAGAGAATTGCAGCGGCGTTGATTGTGGTCGGGTTACTTGTCGGAACGTCGATCGGTCAGGTGCCCGCAAAAGACGCGGTGATCGCGGGAGCCGAGCGGGCATTTGAGAAGGCGTCGAAGACGAATACCGGGCCTGCTCCTGGTTGTGCGGTCGGCGTTTCGCTGAACGGGGAATCCGTTTTCGAGAAGGCGTTCGGGTTGGCGGAGATGGAGCACAACATTTCGAACACCGAAAAGACGATCTTTGAATCGGGCTCGGTGGCGAAACAGTTCACGGCCGCTGCCATCGTTCTGCTGCAGCAGGATGGGAAATTGAAACTCGACGATCCGGTTCGGAAATTCATTCCTGAACTGCCCGATTACGGCAAGCCGCTGACGATCCGGCATATCCTGACTCACACGTCGGGGTTGCGCGATTGGGGATCGGTGATGGCGTTGACGGGTGCGGGCCGCGGCGACCGCGTCGTCACGCAGCGGCTCGCGCTGGACGTGATCTATCGCCAGAAGGCTCTAGATTTCGAACCGGGCGCGGAATACTCGTATTCGAACAGCGGCTACCAGCTTGCAGCGGAAATTGTGGAGCGTGCCTCGGGACAAAGATTCAGCGACTTTATGTCCGACCGCATCTTTAAACCGTTGGGAATGACGAACAGTTCATGGCGGGACGATTACCGCACCATCGTTCCCGGACGAGCGCAAGCGTATTCGCGCGACGGCAATAATAAGCCGTGGATGCTCAATATGCCGATAATGAACGTCGTCGGGAACGGCGGGATGCTGACGACCGTGGGCGACTGGCTCAAGTGGAACGCGGCGCTTGATTCGAATACGTTCGGTGAACCATTCGTTGCCGCGATGGAAACTCAGGGCATCCTGAACGACGGACGGAAGATCAGCTACGCGCTCGGGTTGGATGTCGGCGATCACAAGGGCATCAAAGAGGTATCGCACAGCGGTGGAACGGCTGGATATCAAACGTATCTTGCTCGTTTTCCGGAGAAAAAGGTTTCGGTAGCTGCTCTCTGCAACGGATTTCCGCCATCGGCGAGCGGCATTGTCGGCAGTGTCGCGGATGAGATCTTCGGACCGTTTCCGGAACCGGGAAAGGTTGAAACCATCGCCGTCACGGAAGATCAGATAAAGAAGTACGCCGGCATCTGGCGCAACGACGTTACTCGAAATGCTAATACGATCGCGCTCGATAAGGGTGAACTAAAGATCAACGGCGGAGCACTGAAGCCGGTCGCTGGTGGTGCGTTTATGCTCAATGATCGTAAGGTCACCTTCAAAGACGGCTCACCTGTAACCGCGTCGATCGCGAACCCCGACGGATCCTTCACGCGCCTAACGATGGTGTCGGAATGGAAGCCGGTCGCCGCAGATCTATCGGAATTCGCCGGAGATTGGTACAGCGAAGAAGCCCAGGCGACGTTCACATTCGCGCTCGAGGGTGACAAGGCATTCATCAAGCAGCGACCTACTACAAAGTTGCCGCTTCAGCCGCTCTACAAAGACCATTTCGGCACACAAGGTTACGTCGTCTGGGTGACCCGTGATTCGTCAGGCAAGATCGACAAACTGCACGTCGGTGGTTCGAGGATGCGGGATATGTGGTTCACACGGGTGACTAAGTAGGAGACTCATTATGGCCGGTGTAAGCCGACGTGAATTCATCGCAGGTGCAGCGGCGATTACCGCTGCGGCAGGAGGTCATGCACAGACGCCGGAAAAGGCAGGCATTCGACCCAACATTCTCTTTATCCTCGCGGACGATATGGCCTGGGGCGACCTGAGCTGCTACGGGCGGCCGGATTATCAAACGCCAAATCTTGACCGCCTCGCGGCTCAGGGAATGCGGTTCACAAACGCGTATTCCGCGGCCCCTGTGTGTACGCCCACTCGGGTCGGTTTTCTGTCGGGCCGATATCCGGCGAGGCTTCCGGTCGGGCTGGAAGAACCGATCCACGAGCGAAGTGCGATCGGCGACCGCGTTAAAACCACTGGCATCCCGGTCTCTCATCCGACCGTTTCTTCACTTATCAAAGCGGCGGGTTACGATACCGCGCTCGTCGGCAAATGGCACCTCGGGGATTGGCCGGATTTCGGGCCGCTGAAGTTCGGATTCGATGAGTTTTTCGGAAATATGAGCGGGGCGGTCGATCATTTTACGCACAAGGATATGACGGCCAATCTTGATCTCTACGAAGGCGAGGTTCCGGTCGAGCGGATCGGTTATATGACCGATCTTTTGACCGAGCGGGCCGTCGATTACGTAAAACGTCCGCACAAGAAACCGTTCTATTTAAGCCTGCATTACACCGCTCCGCACTGGCCGTGGGAAGGGCCGAACGATAAGGCGTTTAGCGACGCAATTAACTACGGTCCCGCAGGATTTCGTGCCGGAGGTTCGCTGAAGGTATTTGCCGAGATGATGAAGAGTATGGACGCGGGCATCGGACGCGTCCTCGATACGCTAAAGTCATCCGGGCTAGATCGAAACACGCTGGTCATATTCACGAGCGACAACGGCGGGGCATGGTTTTCGTATCACTGGCCGTTTAGAGGGCAAAAAATGGACTTGTTCGAGGGCGGAGTGCGCGTCCCGGCGATCGTAAGATGGTCGGGCGTGACAACGGCCGGAAAGGTGAGCGATCAGCCCGTGATCACGATGGATTGGACCGCCACGATGATCGCCGCCGCCGGAAACAGGCCCGATCCTAATTACCCGCTCGACGGCCAGAACATCGTCGGTGTACTTAACGGGAAACAGCCGATCTTCGATAGGCCGTTTTTCTGGCGCACAAAACGACAGGGTGCAATGCGGCACGGCAAATGGAAGTACGTCCGCGAGGGTAAGAACGAGTTTCTTTTTGACCTGTCGGTTGACGAACGCGAGCAGGCCGATTTTTCTGCCGCACAGCCTTCCGTGCTTGAGCATCTGCGTGGCGAATTTAAGAAGTGGGAGTCCGAGGTGATTAGCTATCCTCCAACTAATCCATAACCCCGCGTGAAACGAGAATTTTGCTTGA
>DAIOWA010000338.1:0-4138 GCA_036758705.1 Pyrinomonadaceae bacterium
TTTGTTGACGCACATTAGTGTCTAGGTTGCACGAAGAAGGATGGGACGGCTCGGAGCGCAGTCCGATTCGAACGGAGCGATCTGCAGGTTCAGCAAGTATTCTCCGTCTTCGATCTCGTTCGGAACAAAGATCATTTCCGTTATCGTGCTGTGGATGCGTGTGTTCGAGTTCGCCTGGCGGCTGCCCGGGTCGACGTTCCAGAAGATGCGATGATTAACAAGTTTGCCGTCGTCGAAGATACGATCGATCGACGGCATATCCACGAGCAAGTGTTTGAACCCGCACTCGACAATAATCTCCATTGCGTCGGGGGTGAAATACGGCGGGATGTTCGCCTCGCCATACTTCGCTGTCAGTTTTCGTTCATCATTTGGCAGCGTCCGGACGATCAATGCCAACGGAACGCGGACATTCCTGTCCGCCATCTTCGACCCTAACGCACTTGCATCAATTACACGTTCGTTTCCGCTGCGTTCCGGCTCGACAGTTACCAACATCGCCGAAAAAATCACATCCAGCAGACATTCCCGAACCGATATCCGTTCATCGGTAATATGTCCAACGCACTCAGTATGCGTCCCGTTGCAGTGCGGAATAAATGTGTACTGTTCAAAATTTACACTCCCGCCCTGTCGCGTGTCGCCGACCAGAGAACCGGCTCGGACGGGCTCTGAGGAGGCCGCGGCAACGCCATACGCAGTGGGCTGCGAGCCGTTGAAGCGGAGAGGGATCGAGAGATCGGCAACAAATTTCATACAAGGTGTCACACGCTTCAGTGACGTTCGTCTTTATTCTAGAATCGAAGCGATGAAATCAACAGCCGAGGATAACAAACTTGCCATATTCGACCGCCACCGTTCGCGCCTTTTCGGTATTGCGTATCGAATGCTTGGCACTCCGGACGAGGCGGAAGAGATCGTTCAGGATGCATATATTCGCTGGCATACGACCAATATATCGACCGTTGAGAACCCCGAGGCGTGGCTCGTGAGCACCACGACCAGACTAGCCATTGACCGGCTGCGTAAGGCTTCGAGACAACGCGAAACGTATGTTGGGCCATGGCTGCCCGAGCCGCTTATGATCTCATCTAGTCCGTCACCGCAAGAAGATGCGGAGCTCGCATCTTCTTTGTCCACAGCATTTATGGTGATGCTCGAACGGCTGTCACCGTCGGAGCGGGCCGTCTTTCTGCTGCATGATGTATTCGATTCGAGCTATTCGGACATCGCGAGGATAATGGAACGCGAGGAACCGGCCGTTCGTCAGATGCTCCATCGTGCACGACAGCGCGTTCGGACCGATAAGCCGAGGTTTGAGACCGATCGCGAAGAGCATCGAAAGCTTATCGAACGGTTTGCAAAGGCTGCTTATACATCGGACGAAGCGGAGCTGCTCGAACTCTTCTCGGCCGACATCTCGGTGATCAGCGATGGAGGCGGAAGAGTGACGGCAGCACGAAAGGTCGTTCAAGGGCTGCAAAAGGTCGTGCGCATTTTTACCATTGCATTGGCGCCAAGCATCGATCGGTTGACGTGGAAAGCCGTGGATATAAACGGCGAACCCGGCGTCGTGGAGTACTATGACGGCGAGCCATTTGCCGCTAACACGTTCGAGGTCGAGAACGGAAAGATCATTAGATTCTATCGAATAATGAACCCCGATAAATTGAAACTTCTAAAAAATTTGACATAATGCCTGTCACACAGTTCCCCCTCGTCCGTCTTTGTTAGTGAACGCCAGGAAATAGCGTTCGTTACGAAAAAGGAGCCATCATTATGAGTACAAGAATTAATGCGTTTGAGAAGGGAAAGGGAGCCTTTAAGGCTGTTTTCGGGTTGAGTGCCTATCTTAATAAGTCATCGCTCGAGAAGAATCTGATCGAACTGATAGATTACCGTGTGTCGCAGATCAACGGCTGTGCATATTGTCTTGATATGCATTCCAAGGATCTTCGCCACGGCGGCGAAACCGAGCAGCGGATCTATATGATCTCGGCCTGGCGCGAGACCGATCTTTATACTCCGCGTGAAAAGGCCGCTCTCGCATGGGCCGAAGCGGTTACTGAACTCAAGGGTCGACAAGTTTCGGACGAGGTCTACGAGGCGGCTCGAAAAGAGTTTTCAGACGAGGAATTGGTTGATCTTACGCTCGCCGTTACGACGATCAACACCTGGAACCGTTTCAACGTCGCGTTCCGAACACCGGCAGGATCATATCAGCCAGGTCAGTTCGCATCGGCCGGAGCCTGATCCGGAACGTCAACTCTTACGTGCTTTTGCGTCTTTTGCGAGCAGCATCTTTGCCTAACCAAAATCGAAGAAGTTTCACGCAAAGTCGCCAAGGCCGCAAAGCAATTCTCCGGTTATTGATCCAGCTTCCTGACTGTTTCGATCACGTCCGACAGTTCGATCTCTGAGTTGTCGGACACATTTGAGCAGATCTCCATCAATAGCCGATCTTGGGCGTTTCCTTTCTGCTTCGCGATCGAATACGGCAAGTCTTCTCGAAACGTAACCATAGAGTATTTCGAAAAATAGTCAGGATAGGTTTGTTCAAGTTTCGTTTCCAGTTCGCGCTTTCGTTGGAATATAGGATCGGCCGTCGCATCGCGCATCTCGTAGAAATTTTCCTCGGCCATATCGGCGATGGCATCGGTATTGATCTTGCGAAGACGGCCGTATTCTTCGTAGACGCTCGTCCAGTCGGTACCGATCTCGTCGATCAGCGAGGAAAGAACTCGCACGTCCTCGAAAGCGCAGTTCATGCCTTGCCCGTAAAACGGAACCACCGCATGAGCCGAATCACCGAGCAATAGCGACTTGCCGTTGATATTCCACGGCCAGCATTTAACCGTTCCTAGATTCCCTATCGGGTGGTTGATGAAATCCTCAATCAAGGTAGGCATTAGGGGCAAGGCATCCGGGAAGTTTGATTCGAAGAAGTCAATCAACCTCTCTTCCGCACTACTTTGCAAAGGGTGACGCCAGAGTCTCATGCCGTTCGCATCAAGGGGAGCTCGGTTGTGGCCTTCCCAATACTCCTCATCATTCCATTCCGGCGAAAAAATAGATTCGAAGCTGTCAGGTCCCTTAGCCGCAAGGAACAAGGTGCAGGTGAAGCTTCCGTCCATATTTGGCAGAGCTATCATCATGAATCGATGTCGCGGCCAGATGTGCAGAGCGGATTTCTCAAGCTGGAAGGTGCCACCGAGGCCGGGTGGAATGACAAGTTCAACATAACGATGTTCAAGAAAGACCTCAGAGAGCTGAAAATTAGCAAGAGTACCTGACATCGAGGTTCGCAGGTTCGAACCCGCGCCATCGGTTCCGATCAAAGTATCAGCGTGGACGACGGTAGTTGTTCCAGTCCCATGGTTTTGTATGACGGCATTACCCGTTTCGGGGTCTACAACAAGGCACCGTTCGTTAAAGTGGAACGACACACCATCGTATTTCTCCGCCTCATTCATCAACGCCACATTCAGTCCAGCTCGTGAGACGGAGTTAATGTACTCGCCCTTGCGGCCGCTGTAAGGGAGCAACTTGGTTTCACCTGTCGGCGAGTGGATCATCCGTCCGTACATCGGTACGGCTTCGGCGAGCATATACTCGTCCATCCCGACCTCTCGGAGAGCAGCGATGCCGCGGTCGGAAAGCGCGAGATTTATGGAGCGACCCGCCGCGGTCGTCTCCTTCCGCATATCGCCGCGAGCCTCGTAGACATCGATCTTCATCCCGCGTTTGGCGAGATTGATGGCGAGAAGCGAACCCGCGAGTCCGGCACCGACAATGGTTACTTGAGACATTCTTTCAAGATAGTTGCGAAGCCTTCCAGATCTTCGACAGTGTTATACAGAGGTACAGGAGCAACGCGGATAACGTCCGGTTCGCGCCAGTCGGCGATGACGCCGCGAGCGGTGATCGCTTCGAACAGGCTCTTGTCCGCGTCTCTCACTCGTATCGAAAGCTGACAGCCGCGCTGATCCGGATCACTCGGCGTGATGATCGAGATCCGATCGTCTTCGATCTCGATCAACAACTTTTCCAGATGGCCTGTAAGTTCGACCGACGCCGCCCGGAGATTCGTGATCCCGGCTGCATCGAAAATTTCCAGCGATGCGCGCAATGCAGCCAG
>DAIOWA010000339.1:0-4135 GCA_036758705.1 Pyrinomonadaceae bacterium
ACGGCCGGCGCTATCGGCTCGGGAGAAGATCGTCATCGGGGCACGCTCCTACGAGGCAGACCTTACGTCAGGCGGAGCCGCAGACCTGCCCGATCACTTTGAAGGAAAGGCACGCGAGCTGGATTACAAAACGCTGCGTTATCCTGGCCATTACGATTGGGTCGAGTCAGTTGAGAAACGGCTCGCAAAGGACGAACAGCTTCCGGTTAATCTCGAAAAAGTAATGTTGGAACAAATACCGTCGGTCGAAGACGATCTTGTTCTCGTCCACGCATCGGTCGATGGTTTCGATTCGCACGGCCGCCGGCGAATGATCGAGAAAGCCTATTGCGTTGAACCGCTGAACCTGAACGGGAAGCATCTCCGGGCCATACAGACAACGACCGCGGCACCGCTATGCGAATCCGCGATGATGCTCTTGACCGGAAAATATAGGGGAATTACATTACAGAGTGCGATCGACCCGGAGGAATTTCTTAACGGAGCATTCATTTCCCGCATCTATAGATGAGGATCGTCTGCATCTCCGACACGCATAACTGTAAAGAAGAGATCGTCGTTCCCGATGGTGACATCCTGATTCATTCGGGTGATGCGACAACGGTCGGGTCGGTTGAGGAATTGCGGGCGTTCAATCGGTGGTTTGCGGTTCTGCCTCACAAACATAAGGTCTTCGTTGCCGGAAATCATGATTGGCTTTTTGAGAAGGACAACGACCTAGCCAGGCGTCTGCTTGATTCGAGCATCGTCTATCTTCAGGACTCATCGATCGAGATCGACGGAATGAAGATCTACGGATCGCCGTGGCAGCCGCGTTTTTTCGATTGGGCATTCAACCTGAACCGCGGATACGAACTCGCCGAGAAATGGTCGATGATCCCGGATGACATCGATATTCTCATTACGCACGGCCCGCCAAATGGGATCCTCGATCTGGTTCCTCGCAAAGGCTGGGACGAGAATACCGGCTGCGAGGAACTGCGAAAACGCGTCGAGCAGATCGCTGCTCAGGGACGACTAAAGCTTCACGTTTTCGGCCACATCCATTGCGGCTACGGCGTCCACGAAGAGTTCGGCGTGAAGTTCGTCAACGCATCGACCTGTGATGAGCAGTACAATGCTACGCAGCCACCGATAGTTATCGATCTTGACTAGCTTTTCCAACCTGCCCTGCCTTGCTAAACTTACGCTTCGTCGAATGTCTGAAGAGTCGCTGGAACAAACGAATAACGCCGACCTCACCGTTGTCGAGCCGACATCGCTCATTCCGACGGCTGAGGAAATTGGCGTCCTCCGGCCGGTCGAACGGACCGGGTTTAAGCTTGTTCGGGCGATGAATTTCGGCGTCTGGAAGCGGTTCTGGACCTTCTGCCAACGCCACATCGGGTCTCTTTGGATCTTCATCGCGACGTACAATCTGATGAACGTGTTCGGCATCGAGCACGTTGAGAATTCCGATCCGAACCGCCCCCTGATCCTAGTTGCGAATCACCGATCTTTCTTCGATATGTACACGGTCTCGAGCGTGATGTTCCGCCGCACGACGCGGCCGATCACGCTCTATTTTCCGGTGCGGGCGAAGTTTTTCTACGACAATCCGGTTGGTTGGTTTGTGAATCTCGTGATGGGATGGTGGTCGATGTATCCGCCGTTTTTCCGCGAAGAAGGCGAGGGTGAAAAGCGCAAGTTCGATAAGTTTTCGTTGAGGGAACTGACGCGGCTGGCAAGCGAAGGTTACGGCCACATCGTCGGATTTCATCCGGAAGGGAAGCGGAACCTTAACGAAGATCCATACAGCTTTCTCCCCGCACAACCAGGGATCGGTAAGGTGATTCTCAACGCCGATCCGCAAGTTATCCCGGTCTTCATCGCCGGCCTCGGCAATGACCTCCCGAAGCAAGTCTTAGGTAATTGGACCGGCGGCGAAAAGGTCCGTATCTGGTTCGGCGAACCGATCGATCTGTCGGAATTTCACGGAAAGCGAGACTCGCTCCGAACTCACAAAGTGATATCGGATCATCTGATGTCGAAGATCGCAGAGTTGGGCGAGAAAGATCGCGAATGGATGAGCGGTTAGAGTGCAAGCTTCAGCTTGTATCCCGTTGCAAAGAGACGATTCGTGGCAACCGAAGACAAGCTGAAGCTTGCACTCTGAACTATTTCTTCCCAAGTTCCACCGCACGTTTGTAAGCCGCGTGGATCGCCTTCGAAAGCACCGTTCGCAGCGTACCCTTTTCCATCTGATAAATAGCCTCGGCCGACGTACCGCCGGGTGACGTGACCATGTTGCGGAGTTCCGCCGGATGCTTGTGAGATTCGATCGCGAAGAGCACCGACCCGAGCATTGTCTGCTGGACAAGTTCCTTCGATACTTCACGCGAAAATCCGAGATGCACGCCGGCGTCGGTCATCGCTTCCATGACCATAAAGATGTACGTCGGGCCGGTGGCTGAGAGCGAAGTCGCCATGTCGATCATATTCTCTGTCTCGACGTGCAACTCCTTGCCGAGGGCCGAAAGCATCGTGCGGACCTGCGTCTGATGCGATTCATCGACGCCTTCCGAACACGTCCACGCCGTCATTCCTTGCCCGATCTGCGACGGCGTATTCGGCATTGCGCGTACGACGAGTTCGTTCGACAGAGCTTCCGATATCTTCTCGATCCGAGCCCCCGCGACGATCGATACAACGAGCTGCGTCGGCCTAACAACTCCCGCGAGTTCTTTGAGGACGCTGCCCAACCGTTGCGGCTTGACGCAAAGCAGAATGACGGCGTCATCGGGCAAGTTCTTCACCGCATCGGCATTATGCTCAAACGCCGCTATGCCATACTTAGACGACAACTCCTCTCGCCGATCGGCCCGCGGATGGCTCGCAACTATCTGATCCGCCGCAACTATTTTCTGCCGCAGCAATCCCGCCACCATCGACTCCGCCATCACACCGCAGCCGATGAAAGCAAGTCGTATATTTGTAGGCAATTTCGTTTCCATAAAGGCGGAAGCCTGACCGTAAGGGAGGGCTAGTTCGTTAGGTTAGCCCTCCCTTACGGTCAGGCTTCTGCAAATTACTCGTAACTCAACGCCTCAACGGCATCCAGCCGAGCGGCACGCATTGCCGGATAGAGCGAGCCGATCGCTCCGCCGATCAGGCCTACGACGAGAACGATGCCGAGCACAGGCGGGCTCATTTCAACCTCGAGCGTGGTTACGCGAGTCAGCAATGCCCGAACGACAAACGTCAGGATAATGCCGGTGACGACACCGAGGAAGCTGAGTAGAAGCGCCTCCTGAGCGATCGTCCAGGCGATCGCGGGGTTGCTCATTCCGAGCGATTTCATGATACCGATCTGCCGCGTACGTTCGGTTACGGTTGTGTACATCGTCAGCAGAATTACGAGAGCGCTGATGACGGCGGCGACGCCGATGAATACGTTGAGAAAAACGTTCATTGCAGGAAAGCCCTGCATATACAACTCTTCAAGCTCGCTGGTCAACAATATCTGATTATCGGGAAAGCGTTGGCTTAGCCGTTCCGCGACCGTCTTCGGATCCAATCCCTGATCGATCTTGACCAGAAAAGCGGTAACCTTGCCTTCACCGCCAAGCTGCTGCTGCATAGTAGCAAGGGGAACTTTCACGCGAGCACCCGCCGCCGGCTCGTAGGTGCCGACGATCGTGAATTCGCGTTCGTAAAGATCCAGCTTGTCGCCTACTTTATACTTTTTCTGCCTTGCGAAACCGGTATCGATCATCGCCTCGTCTCCTGCGGTTCCGAGAGCGTGGCCCTGAATGACTTTTAAGCCGACAACCGACGAGTATTCCGTAAAGTCGACACCGTCGATCAAACGGCTGCCTGTGTTGGTGTCCTTCGCCGAAACCGTGTTCTGGCCAAGCGACACAACGGTCGAAACGCCCTCGATCTTCTTGATCTCGCCTTTGAGTTCGATAGGCAGACGAAAGCTTTCAGTTCCCGACAGTCCGAGCGATCCGGACGCTCGAAAGAATATCTCCGCACCGACATTCGACTCGCGCTTGCTGCGCTCGCGCATGGTGCCGTTCGAGAGGCCAACGGTAAAAACGATAAGCAGAACACCCACGGCGATGCCGAGCACACTTACGATTGTGCGCGCCGG
>DAIOWA010000340.1:0-4134 GCA_036758705.1 Pyrinomonadaceae bacterium
CGAGAGATGTCCGGATAATTGTTCCAGATCCTCTACTGAGAGATCGCTACATATCCGCGCCGAAGCACGAGCCAGACGGTCGGCAACTTCCTGAAATGGCACCCCGGAATGGCCTTTTACCCACCGCCACGTGATGTGATGGCCGTAGCATTCCTCAACCAGACGGGTCCAGAAAGGACGATTTGTTCTCATCCGGTTCCGGCCCATCATGGTATCTATCACATACTTTGAATCAGAGACGATCTCAACTCGGCAAGGCCTCCGAAGCTGACCCAGAGCCTGTGCACAGGCGAGTATCTCGGCCTGCTGATTGGTGATCTGTTCCAAGTATTTGGCGATCAATTTGATCTCCAGGCGGTTCTGATCCAGCATTACGGCGCCGCAGCCCGCTGAGGAATCTATCGAACCGTTTCTTGCGCACGATCCGTCCACATAGATCCTCACAAGAGGGGTATAGTCGTCCGCATTTCCAAATTCGCCTTTTCTGTCAATTAATCTGATAACACTCATTGTTCACCTCTCATTTTGCGGCAAAGAAAAAAGGGGCGAGCATTGTTGCTGCGCCCCGTATTGCCCTCTCAGAACTGATCTACGAACGGTTCTTCGACGGCTGGTTCTGCATTTGCCGGGCCAGTGTGTTCCGGGACTTCCGGAGCTGAGTTGTCGCCGTTGGAATTCGATCCTTCCGGATTGTCTGCCTGACTTGATCCAACGAACTCGAATGAGAATAGTGAGACCTCCGCGCCTGACCGAGGCTCGCCCTTATCTGTACTCCACGGACTAAAGGAAAGCCTTCCGTGGATAAGAAGATGCGTCCCCTTCTTTACATGCTCGGCGATCGTCTCAGCCGTCTTTCCGAACGCGACGACGTTGAACCAATGCGTGACCTGTACTCGCCCTTCCTGACCATTCTTGAATGAGTTTGATGCGATGGGAAAACTCGCGACGGGGGTTCCTGTTTCTGTGTATCGAAGGCTCACTTCGCGGCCCGTATTTCCGAGTATCGAGATATTTGCTGACATGGATTATTCTTGCTCCTTTTTTGGTTGATTTTTTCTCCGACCGGAACGGCAGCCGTCCAGTTAGCGAGAACCTTGAGGCGTTCCGCTTCACATACTGGCCGCCGCTCCTTTCGTCAGATACCTGTCTTCAACTTTTAGGCCGAAGGGATAACCTGTACGTGATTTCGTTGAACGGATGGTTGAGTAAAGAGGCTCGTCTGGATCAGCCGATTGGTCCGAACACTCACGTTCTTCAACTCGGCTTCTCTTGCCCTGACGGCATCCCAGAGTTTCTGTTTCTCCTGCCGCTTGAAGGCCTTAGCCTCGGCGTCGTTGTAGAGAGCGAATTTGAGAAATCGGATCTGTCCGTGAGAAGCATTTTCCACCTTTCGGAGCCATTGCCTTGCCTCTTTAGAGAATTGACCCTTAAGCCTAACCTCCTGCGATTTTGCAACGGTGTTAAGTGCGGTGAACTCCTTCAGCGAAAGCTTCTTTTGATCCTTGAAATCCGCATATGCCTTCTTCTTTAGATCGGCCACGTCGGCCGTATCCGAAGTCCCGCGGATCGCGAGATAGGTTTCCTGATATGTGTCGTGACGAAGGCTTCGCAGGTGAAAATCTGAGTATTGTTTCTGCCAAAGAAGACGCAGAACCGAAGCCGCGTACTGCATCTCTTCGAAGTCGGGATTGATCTCCTGATCGACAAGGATCTCGATGTTGTTTCCTTTTCCGAATGAGTAGATGCGACGAGCCGAACGAATAACCTTCCGGTCGTATATGCGGTCTAGGGAAAGTGCCATCCATTCTTCGAACTCCTGGTCAGAGAACGGATGTCTGGACGGCATCGACCAGCCTGCACAGTTGATCATTCTTCTCCCTTCCTGCACAGCACCGCCGCCAAGTGAATGACCAACAAAAAGCTTCGGGATCTGTGCGTAGAGCTCCCGGGATTCACCTGGAAGACAGTCCACATCTATCTCACAATCGAGATCAAAGACGACCACCGACCGCTGTGAGGAACTCATCGTTATACCGATCAGTCCATTCTCATCGAACTGCTCAAGTTGCTCGAAAGTAGTGAAGTCACGATCAAGTTCTTCGATGGATTTATCGCCGCCTTCTAGGTAGAAATCAGCAAAGTCATCGAATATCATTCGGCTGACCTTCTGGCGGCCGACGCGTCTCAGCACCGCCTGCATTTCGTCGTCAAAGTTTGGACATTTCGGTGGAAGAGGTTTGCGGTTTTTCGCAACTTCCTTCACTCGCCTCTGATCGGCAACACTGAGCTTTTGCTCAGTCGAAGTTGATTCTTCGAAGTGGATTTCTCGGTCAGAAACCGTTGCCGTTACAGCCTCTAATTGCATACCGAGCAGGCCCATTTCCGTGAGAACCTCGCTAACTCCCCGGCGTCTGATCTCCCCGTAGTAGTAAGCCGCGATCTGCTCAAACTCATACTGACCGGCATCGGGGCTGACGATGGCTTTCACGCACTTAACGAACTCTTTCGCATCCGTCTCGTCGTTAAGGACCTTCATCGCGTATTCGAGTGACATTATCTTCACCCGGTCCAACGCTTCTGGCTCAAGTTCGTCTGCGATCCTGACAACCACATCGCCGAGAATCGCGAACTCCTCAAGTTCCCTTCTACGAAGAGGATTGAACGCGAGGTGTGAACACCAGTCCTGCATCGGTGAACCGGTATTGACCGGTGAGAACGCCAGCATCGGATTATTCGGAGCATGCTTTCTAAGCTGTTCAATGTTGATTCTTTCTGCCATAACTTCCTCACTAAGTCCGGCCTGTTCAGCCGGAGAACTCGCGTGTATTTGAGGGCCGCGAATTCCGAACCCTGAATAAAATCACTTTCATTCAGGTTTGAAAATCCCTCTCAAGCAGAGGTAGTGGTGTGTTGAGGTAGCGGGATTACGTCTTTTGGGAAGAGAGATTTCGCAGGCACTTTTGCAGGTAAGCAAACGTAAGTGGTGCTCGGTTCTCGAGCTGTGCTCTTCCGGTTCCGAGGCCGTGGGCGGGCATCACAATGACCTGACCGACAGTGGAACTCATCCGGTAGAGACGGTCGAACGCACGATCGATAGCCGTCTTGTTTTGTTCAAACTCTGCATCTGTAAAGAATGCTTGGTCGACATTGCTCGGAAGTTTCTTGGTCGGTATCCCGATAGCATTCGGTTCGGCTCGCATTTGAGCAGCTTGGCCGCCAAAGCCGCGCCGCGCAAGGTTATCGCCAAACAGGAAAATATGATCCCGATGCTCTCTAACGAACGATCGAGTTATCCATTTCATTCGCACGACACGGTATTGCATAGCTCCCTCCCTAACGCAAAATAACTGCCACTTGAAGAGAGTGCTTTCTCCTCAAATGGCAGTTAGATCTGATCTTTCAATGGTCTATCTACGGATCAATATGCGGCGGCCTGCTGGATCTCGGTCGTGGCTGTCGGGGCCGGCTGCATTGCGGCTCCGTCTCCGTCCTCATCACGCCGTCCGGAAAGGAACTGGAACTCCTGAAGAACGATCTCCGCTCCCGCCTGCGGGGATTTGTTTTGATCTACCCACGGGTTAAAAGTCAGGCGTCCCTGGACGTAGAGACGGCTGCCCTTTCGAACGTAGCGTGCAAGCGTCTCTGCCTGTTTGCCAAAGGCCGTAACGCGAAACCAGTCGGTCTTCTCAACGCGTCCCTCCGCACCGTTTCGGAACGAGTTCGAGGCCATTGAAAAACTCGCCACGAGGGTGCCGTTGTCGGTAATCTTTGTTTCCGGCGTCTTCCCGAGGTTGCCGATGATCGAAATATTTGCTGACATTTTCTTGATTCTCCTATTGTTTTAATCTTTCGAGGATCACGTTGAGTAATGCCCCTCGAATCCTTCTCTGAGGCACACTTTATCTGCCGCTACTTATTTGTCTTGTGTATCGAGTGAGCTTGGAACGGAAGGACCTTGAGAATCGCGGCAGCGTCTTGCGGGCCGCAAGGCATAATTTGTGAAACGGCGGCGTCCGTCTCTTAGGGGTTATTCGCGTTTGAAAGAGAATTCAACGGTCAGAATTTCAGAGGGGACCGTAGACGATGCGATTCCCGGTAGCGTAAGCTGCCAGCAGTTTTTTTGGTTGTTTTTGG
>DAIOWA010000341.1:0-4130 GCA_036758705.1 Pyrinomonadaceae bacterium
CTCAAACGTCTCACCAAGCGCTCGAAAATCGTCGTCCGCCGTTGCGTTGTCAGGGGAGAACTGAGTCTCCTGAAGAACGATGCCGCGAAGCCCAACCTCCTTGAGCGCAGCAACGCCCGCATGCCCGAACCTTCCAATATCCCCAAAACAAGTCACGCCCGCGGCCGCTCCTTCCCGAGCCCCCGCGATCGCCCATCGAACAATGTCGTCGTCAGAAAGCTCCGCCCGCAGTTCGTTCGCTTTCAAAAGCCACGACCGAAAATCATGCTCGACGGCATCAAGGCCTCCGCGAAGAGCGGTGAGCTCCAGGTGAGAATGACAGTTGACGAAACCCGGCAAGATCGCCGCTTGGCCAAAGTCCTCGACATCAGCATTCGGAAACATCGTAATGATGTCATCCCGCAATCCAACGTCGACGATCTTGTCGCCGTCAATGGCGACCGCACCGTTTGCTATCGGGTCGGATGAGATCGGCAGTACGTGGTCGGCGGTGAGTATTTTCATCGGCGAGGGTTCGAGGCTGCAGTGCTTTCACGATAGCGGTTAAGGATCGAACTTACGTAAGTCTTGGTCGAGACGATGCCGATGCGGGCGATGAAATCGCTCTCTGAGATACCGGGCGCGTCCGTGTCGCGGGTCCATTCTTCGACCCGGCTCGGGCCGGCGTTGTAGGCGGCAAGCATCATTGCGGTTTCGGCAGGACGACCGCGATATCGCTCGCGGAGCTTTTCGAGATACCAGCACCCGATCTGTATGTTGCGTTCAGGATCGCTCAGGAACGCGACGACATTTTCATTCGCCTGCCGCTCCATCTCCGAAAGGCCAGTTTCCTTGGCCCAATCGCGAGCGACCAGCGGCGTCACCTGCATCAACCCGACCTCGTCCGCTTCGCCTCGAGCACCGGCTCGGAAATATGTCTCTTCGTAGATCAGGCTCCAGACCAATCTCTCGTCCAATCGATACACTCTCGCCTGACGCGCGATGAGTTCGTCGAACCGGTGTTCCCAGTAGTCGGCGAAAAAGTAGTAGCCGGAAAGGCTAACCACCGCCAGGATGATCAGGCATGAAACGAGATATCTGAACATCAGTTGTTTAAGAGAGTGAACGAAAGATCCAGCACGTCTGAATTAAATCAGGTCTGTCGGGCGGACACAAGACTACTCGCCCGAACGCTTCGCGGCAGCCGATCGCGTCCGCTCGCCCGATGGCTGATCGGCAAGCGAATGGATCCTCGCTTCCTGTGGGCCTGAACCTGTCCGGACGATCTCGGCAAAAAGATCTACGTCAAAGTCAGCCTCGCGGGCCATCTCCTGCCTGATCTCCAGCAGCACTTCCTGAAACTTTGATCTTGGATACATCAATAACCGACCTCGTGAACTAGAAACTCCGGCGTGATGATCGAAGGCGAAAAGAAGCCGGCGGCGGTATTAAACATCTTAAGCCGTGCCTGCTTTCTGACGTTCGCGAGATGTCCGAAATTCCACGTCACGACGTAGTCGATCTTGTGGAGCGACGCGATCGCGACGTGCAGTGCATCCGCGATAAATTTTCGGTGAAAGATGCCGCGTGAAATGTAGCCTTCGGCAAGTATGGCCGATTCATCCGTTAGTTCCAGACTCTCAAGGCCGGCAAGCAGTCGCAGATAGCCGGATCGATGAGGTTCATCGATGCGTTCGAGTTCACGCCGAACCAGCGTCGACGTGCACACGCGATATTCGCCAAGCTCGCGTTCGAACCAACGGATCGTAAGATCACGCCGGAATGGATCTCCATTGTCGAGATACGCGCCCAGTACGGTGGTTTCTAAATAAAGGCTGAGTTTCATGCTCAGCCTCTATTGTAACCTTTTCTACTTCTCCTGGTCTTTGACGGAAACAAAGGTGACGCGGGAGTTCTGGAAGTCGAACGTCATTCGATAGTTCTTAAGGAAGTTGCCGCCGAGGATGCCGGCCTGCTCAAATCCGGATGCCTCATTTATCAAATTAAGGTCAAGCGCGATAGCCGTAATGCTGTTCCGCGAATGGCTGCCCATCGTGACCTTTGGCAGAAGGAATGACGGCACGTCCTCCGTAATGCCCGCCGCCCCGATCACCCGCATACGTTCTTCCTGAGCGTGCGGAGCCATCACCGTATTCGCCGCGATGTCCGACGAAATTACAGAAACGCTTGCCCCTGTATCTACGATAAAATTCAGCGGAGATTCAAAACCCTCAAGCTGTACCTCGCCGCTCAGGAATCCGCTCGAAGTAAGCCGCAGCGGAACGCTTACACCGCTCGTATCTTCGGTTCTTAAGGAATCCTTCTTTCGGAGCGAGAACGTCTGGTTTCCGTAATCGACTGTAGTCAGGAACTTAGAGATCAATGATAAGCCGATATAGCCGTGTATTATTCCATCGCTGTGAAACTTGCGGATATAGACGGGCACGTTGCGAACCGTTACATCGCCGATATCAATGTCGCGGATAAATCCATATACGATCTCGAACTTGCCCGATCCGCCGATCCCCTTCGCAAACCCGCCCTTCGTGATAGAACGAATTCCGAGCTCTTTCGCCGTTTCGTCGGAGATCACGGAGATTCCCGAACCGGTATCGAGAACGAAATTAAGAGGCTCCGGACGGCCGTTCACACGAAGCTGGATGATGGGCCGGTTTCCGACAAGGTCGAATTTGACCTCGGTGGCGGGCTCGCCGCCGGTTTGATAGAGCGATTGTTTGTTGCCCAAATACCGCAGGAAATTGATCAGACCTTTGATCCTCGCCCGCCGTTCGTCGTCGGTATTCCGCGAGACCCTTAGAAAATCTTCGTACGCTTGAGCAGCTTCCTTATAGTTCTCCGCCCGTGCCGAAACTTGAGCTAATGCATACAGATAGTCTGGCTCGAAGGGTTCGTGGTAGACGGCTTCCTGCAGATTCTTGAGACTTTCGTGGATGCGGTTCTCATAAAACTCGAGCATCCCGAGCGCGGCCCACGCCAAAGACTCATCGTTCTTCAACCTGACCGAATTGACAAGCAGCGTCCGAGCCTCGCCGAACCGGCCCGCACCCAAATACGCGGCGCCGATAACGGCAAAGGCAAACGAATTCTTCTGATCATCCCTGGCGATAGGGAAACTAAGCTCATACGCCTCAACGTAACGTCGCGTCTTAACGTAAAGCGAGGCGAGCTTAAGCTTGATCTCCGGGTCGGTCGGCCGTGCGTCGATCGCACGTTTGAAGAGCTGCTCCGCCCCGGCAAAGTCTCCCTTGCGGATCAATTTCTCGGCCTGCTTTACGAGCGATTTCGCGTCGTCCGAGGTCACCTGGACATCATCGTTTGCCAGGACAGGCAGGGCGATAAATGCAAGGAACGTTAGCAGTAGAACCGATCGCCGAAAGCGAAAAGGAAGCTGGAAAAAGGTGTCTTTGACGGGGTGACTGATCATGACGTTTCTCCTCTCCGGCGGCGATTTTAAAGTTCACTTGAGTATCTCGCCGGTCTTCATTGACCAAAGCACGAGATCCATCTCGTCGAAATCGATTCCGGTTCTATCTGTCAGATGTTTAAGCTCTCGCTCGACGCTTAGATACTTCGTACGCGTATTTGGTGGCTTTGGGTCGTCAATTATTTTCAGCTCCGCCAGGCAGCGAAGCACATGCTTATCAAGGATAGCGTAGCCGGTAAAGCCGACGTTTCGCAGATAATGGCTCGCTTCCTTATAACCGAGCCCCTTTATCCCCTTCTCTTTCACGAGCCAATCGCGGCGTGAAAGATCGCAATCGAAACTCTCGAGCTTTGCCCTCAGTTTCAACCCGCAATGCTTCTTCAAAAAATCGCGGGACTCAACTATATACCGCGAACGAGCCCGCGGATATCGATGTACGCCCACCAAAGCGTTCATCAATTCCTCATGCGAACCACGCTTCAGTAGAGGCTTGACCGCCTTGATCGACCGCATCCCCATCTTCGCCGAGCACCCGCCCGTGAAGAAACAGAAGACCATCTCTTCCCAATGCTTCGCGTCCGTCCCCGTCTCCCGAATCTCCCGAAACTCAGCCAAACGCCCCGCTATCTCAGCGCGTCGCTCTCGATGAACTTCCCTTATGCGATCAACAGTAACTGGCTCTTGCGGCTTTTTCACTTCTGTAAGG
>DAIOWA010000342.1:0-4120 GCA_036758705.1 Pyrinomonadaceae bacterium
TTCTTCTTGTTCTTCTTATTCTTCTTGCTCTGTGGTTAGTTCTTGAGCCAGCCGCTGAACTGGATGAACGGAAGAACCACGGAACAGATCAGAAAAACATGGTCTTGTTTTCTTTCACAAAATCGACAACTTGCTTGACCGACTTAAACTCGCTCAACTGTGTATTCGCGTCTTCGCGTGTCGTGAATCCCTTGCCGTTGTTAATGTAAACGGTGTTTTCGTTGTAATCTCCCATCTTCGCCTGACACTTGCTGATGACGATCACATCGGTTTTCTTGTCTTCGTTCAGGTCCTGAAACGAGACCGCGTCGATCCAGCAGCCAAAACTGACGCCGTTAAACTGCGAAGGGAAGTCGAAGACTTTCTTCCCACTCTTATAGATAGCAAACCGCGACTCCATCGGCGGGTCGTCGTACTCGGGATTGTTCGACGTAACGAAGCACGAATTCCGAAACGGTTCGAAATCTATCGCGAAGGTCTGTTTCTTGTAGACATCGTATTCGCCCGGATCGACCTTCTGACACGCAAGCGTCGCCGACATTCCGGCAGCTCCTTCAGGAGTCGATTCTGGCGTCGGGACTGGAGTCGAAGTCGCGGTCGGAGATGCCGCCGTCATCGGCTTGTCCTTTGCCGCTCCTTCGGGGTCCGGGATCGTGCAGGAACCAAGAAAAAGTCCGACGAACAAAAACAGAAATAGTAGATCAGTGCGAGCCATAAATTCCTGAAAAAGAATTACAGCTTTCGAAAGGTTAGTCAAAGAAACGAAAAGGTATCAAAGCAGGCAGGTTCATCCTGTTCTCTTGTTCTTCTTCGTCCGTGGTTAAAATGCCGAAAACCACAGAACAAGAGAACAGGATGAACAGGATGATCAAAATGATAATTAATGTGTCGCCGCGACGAGCACGCCGCCGGTCGGAGCATTCTTGGCGGAATAAGGAATCTCTTTCGGCCCCTTTGCCATAAAGGCTTCGATGTCGGCGATCGATCGCGGAAGCTTGCCGGTCATCCAAACTACGCCGTTCTCGGTGACGAGCATATCGTCCTCGATGCGAACGCCGATGTTCATATATTTCTCGTAGGCGGCTTTCACCTTGGTTTTGTACGCGATTCCCTCCGGCGTATCAGGGATCTTCGCGAACGCATCTTCACGAATGTAGATGCCCGGCTCATTCGTGAACACCATTCCGGCCTTTAGCGGAGGCCCGTAAGCACCAACATCGTGGACATTCATTCCGAGCCAATGGCCGAGTCCGTGGATGAACCAATTGCCCACGTCTCGCGAGCGCGGAACGAACTCGTCGCCCGGTTTTGTCGCCGGTTGATAGTCGGTCACAAGCCCGATCTTCTGCAGTCCTTCGGCGATCGTGTTGCGGGCGATCACGCCAAGCTGCTGCATCGTAACGCCTGGTTTCGTAGCCTTCGCCACCGCTTCCTGAGCATCGTAAACGATCTGATAGATCTCGGCCTGTTCCTTCGTAAACTTCCCGTTGACGGGATAGGTACGCGTAACGTCCGCGGTGTAGTGCTCGTATTCGGCACCGACGTCCATCAGCAGCAACTGGCCTTTGACGATCGGGCTCTGCGACTCGACATAGTGCAGCGTCGTGGCATTCGCACCGCATCCGACGATCGACGGATATCCCCAAAAGTCGGCATTGCGGCGGCGGAAGGTGTATTCAACCTCAGCGTGAACTTGATATTCCCATTCAGCCCGTCCGACGATCGCCATCGAACGCATCTGCGCTTCGGTTGTGATGTCGATCGCGTGCTGAAGCAGCTTCAGTTCGTACGGCGACTTGATCTGTCGGAGAGCGTCGAAGATGGGGCGGGCATTCTTGACCGCCGTATCGAAGCCGACCGAGAAATCTGTTTCTTGTTTGTATTCCTTTGCACCGATTCGATCCTGTGCTGCCATCGGAAGCAGCAGATAGAGGCTAGCCGGATTCGACATCAATGTGATCTTGCCGTCCGCCGATGTCCATTCGCGTTTACCCTTTAATGCTTCGAGATATTTGCTCCGTTCGGCTGCATCGACGATCGACGTGATACCCGAGATCCGTGTTACGTCCTCGTTCGAATACATCCGCCCTTCCCAAGCTTCACGCAGCGGCACTCGCTTTGGGACGAACAAGGTTTCCGTCACCTTCGCACCGTCCTTGGTGATGACAAGCGTCGCATCTTCCTGCTTGAGTCCGGTCAGGTAATAGAGATTGTTCTCCTGCCGAAATACGTAATCGACATCGTTCGTATAGAGCTTCGGCTCGGCAGAGAACAGCACGAGAACGCTCTTGTCGTCCATCTTGGCCGCGACCGCGGCGCGCCGTTTTGCGAGTTCGGCGTGTCGCTCTTCGACCGAGATCTTCGGAGCCGGCGGTGTGATCTGCATCGTCGGATCTGCCGCGAGCGTCGCGATCGGCGAGACGAGAATTACAAAAAGAAATGCGGATGCTAAGAATCTCATTTATCTGATCACCTCGATCTGAATGTCTTTAAAAGCCTGGTTGCCGAAAAAATCTGCGGCGAAAACTCTAACTGTATAATTCCCGGGTTCGAATGCGGATGCGTCGAGAAAACCTTCGCTGAACGAATCCGGTTTTAAACGATTCGTGACGACGTAATTGAAGATCGTCTCGTCCGTATAACCGGACTTGCTGCCGATCGCGTAAACCGTCTTCACGGCTTCCCACGGCGGATTGCGGTCGAATGTGATCGTCCAGTCAGGGTCGGTCCGAGCTGTGCCGTCCGAATTCAAGATCTGATATCCGACCCGATAGACTCCCAAACGCCTTCGCTCAGGATTGCCGTCCATTCGGTCGAACGCACGCACCACGATCCGCGATCTTCCTGTCAGCTTGATACGCGATGAGCCCGACTGTGTTTCAATTTCGTTCCAACTTTCATCAAACGCCGTTACTTTCTCTATCACCGGTGGAATTCCATCGCTTACGCCGGGCAGCGTTAATGCGGCGAGGGCGTTCATCTCGGCTCCGCTCGGCCCGGCGATCAGATGTACGTGATTCATCGGGTTCAGCGTGCCGATCGGCTCGCCCGCGGTGAACTTTGCTCCGCGTGGAACTCGCACGCCGTTCAATTTTCCGTATAGATCGTTCGAGAAAATGAATCGCGGGTCGCCGAAGGTGCGGTTGTCCTTGTCTCGCCCAAGCCGGATATGGATGTAACCGATCGTCGGCATTCGGAGCAGTTCGCGAAGTGTCCCGAAGTTTTCCGCGGACATCGGATTCAGAACCTTCTCGTCGCGAATGAATCGAGCCGTCTCGCCATAACCGCCCGCGATGTCTAGTCCGTTGTGAAACCAGGCTTCGGAATTCTGATCGACGATGTCGCCGCGAACCTCGCCGAGCGTCCCCGCAATATCGCGCTTTGCGGCCGGTGGATCGTACGGCCATCGCGGAGGCTGAAGCGATCGGAATTCTTCGGCCGTATAGATTTTTGGCGGTTGGCTCTCGGTCTTTGTCTGTGATGCCTGGAAATCGAAGATACGCACCAATCCGTTGTCGCTGTCCGCAACCAGCAATCGTCCCTCCGCGTCGAATGCCAGTCCCGACGGACGATTGAATTGAGCGGTCAGCGGATTCCCGTCGCGAAACCCACGTCGATCGCTCGAGATGGTTTCGACATACGGAAACGATCGTCGTCCGATCACGCGGATCGCGTTGCCGTCGGCGACATAGATCGCTCCGTCCGGGGCGACGGCGATCGCGGTCGGCCGAGCAAAGCTCGCCTGCAGCGGAAATCCATCGACTAGGTCTCCGCCGCTGTTGCCCGCCAGCGTCCACACACGGCCGTCCGGCTCGACAACTCTGATCCGCCGATTTCCCGCATCCGCGACCAACAGCCGCTCGCCCCACATCGCCAGCCCCAACGGCGTATCAAACTGTGCCGCCGTGCCATCCGCAAATCCGCGACCGCTGCCCGCGAGAGTAGAAACAACACCATTCTCGATCACGCGTATCCGGTCGTTATACGTGTCCGCAACAAAGATCTTTCCGCTCGACGCAACGGCGATCCCGGTCGGGCCGCGAAAAAGTGCCTCCGACAAATTTCCATCCCGATATCCCGGCTGATCTTCCATACCCGCGAATGTCGCAAGGCCCGGGCC
>DAIOWA010000343.1:0-4109 GCA_036758705.1 Pyrinomonadaceae bacterium
GCCAACGCCTCCGTCATCTACGTCCCGCCCGCATTCGCCGCCGATGCGATCATGGAAGCTGCCGACGCCGGAATTCCGGTCGTCGTCTGCATCACCGAAGGGATCCCGGTCGCGGATATGGTCAAGGCCAAAGAATATCTCCGCGACAAGAAAACGACATTGATCGGCCCGAACTGCCCAGGCATCATCTCGCCCGGCAAATGCAAGATCGGCATCATGCCAGGCCACATCCACAAAGAGGGCCGGATCGGCGTGGTATCCCGCTCGGGCACGCTAACCTATGAAGCTGTCGGCCAGCTTTCCGCTCTCGGCCTCGGACAATCGACCGCCATCGGAATCGGCGGCGACCCGATCATCGGAACGACGCACACCGACGCGCTCAAACTCTTTCAGGAAGACGACGAAACAGACGCGATCATTATGATCGGCGAGATCGGCGGAACCGCGGAAGAAGACGCGGCCGCCTATGCAAAGGACAACGTCACCAAGCCGATCGTCGCGTTCATCGCCGGCCAGACCGCACCTCCCGGACGCCGCATGGGCCACGCCGGAGCCATCATCTCAGGCGGCAAAGGTACCGCCGAAGAAAAGATGAAAGCCCTCGAAGCCGCCGGCATACGAGTAGTAAAATCTCCGGCCGACATCGGCCAGGCGATCGTCGAGGTCCTGGGATCGAAAGCGGCCGCCTAGTCAGAACCGTCTGCGTAAGCGGGCGGCCAGATTCTGGGCATAACGTGCTCTAGTAAAAGTTATGATTCTCACGGGAAAGATTGTTGTACTAGCGGCAGTCTTTTTCCATTTCGGCTGCTTCACTGCTCCTTCCGTCAACGTTCCTGTTTCGGAACCGATTGCCTATACCGAGCCGGGTAAGCTTTCAAAACCCGATTTCATAAAGAAATCCGACGGCTCCTACGAATTTTCGACCGTCTACTGGGCTACGCCCCGCGGAGTGGCAGAAGACGACTGGAAGGCGGTCTACGGCGGCACCGTAACCGACGTAAAGAAGGAGGTCGACGACCCTTCGGACGAAACGAGCCGGAAATTTGTCAGCGGCTCGATCAGGGTCGAGAAGATCTTTCGTAACCTGCCCGACAGCTCCGAAATCGCGATCGGCTCGATCGTTCGAAGCGAGGACTTCGACGGCTTGAAAAAAGGCGACAAGGCGATCATTTTTATTCAGGACATTTATGAGAACGGTTTTGTCCGGGCCGAGATAGCCGGGACGAATTCGAAACTCGGTTTCAAGGTGGAGACCTGGAACGACCCGATCGTTACGGCGCTTGAAAAGGTCGCCCGGTGCGGTAAGATTCGAATCGGTTGGGTCGAAGGCCATCCAAAAGATTTTCGGGCGAAACTGCACGACTGTTATCAGGAACTCGATCAGATGATTCTCGACGATCCGCAGATCTCCGAAATCTGGAAGCTGCACGATCCAGAAGGCTTTCGACGCCTGCTAGAACTGCGGAAAATGAGCGATGAGGAAACGCCCAACTAGGAGATATCCTTCTTTCATTCGGAGCAGGATAGGCTAAAATAGAGATCGATATGAACGAACGAATCTCAGTTAATGCACAAGTGCACTTCGGTAAGCCGACGATAGTTGGTACGAGGATAACAGTTCAGGATGTCCTCGAGCTGATCAACGAAGGACTCTCGTTCGATGCCATAAAAGCTGACTATTACCCCGACCTTTCTACGGAGGACATCAAGGCCTGTGTGGATTACGCCATCTCTTTGATCTCCGCGGAAGATATAAGAGTCGCGGTATGAAACTTCTCCTTGATCAGGATGTTTATGAACTCACCGCACGGTATCTGATTGAAGCTGGGTATGACGCTCTTAAGGTTTCCCAACTCGGGATGTCGACCGCCACGGACGAGGAGAATCTCCGCAAAGCAGCTGAGCTAAAACGTATTTTTGTAACCCGAGATAGAGATTATGGAAATCTCGTGTTTGTTCACCAGATCAGAAGCGGAGTCATCTACCTCCGAATGCTACCGTCTAACCGCAACGACGTTCACATAGAACTTAGTCGCGTTCTCGATACCTATAGCGAGGAACAACTACGATCGGCGTTTGTCGTGATCGAGGCTGGGAGACATCGCTTTAGGAAGATATGAAAGCCGCTTGCGTAAGCGGGCGGCCAGTTCGATCAATGGGGATTCGAGGATGAACCGCAATGAATTTCATCGAAGATACCCACGCTGCGATCACTACATTGGCAATTACGATCACCGGTGAGCTTGGGGCCTTCGTGATGTTTTATTTCGCGAAGGATAAGATTCGGGAATCCTTTTACGAAGTTCGAACCGACGATGACCATTTCGCCTGGACCTTAGGTTGCCTCGGGGTGTTCTTTATCGGCTACTTTGGGGCCTACGCTTCCTATCGGCTAGTCACTAAGAAGTGGCCTCAGTTTCGCTCGAAGATCTACTTTACGCTTGTCACCGTCGCTGCCGGATTCGGAAACCTCCTACTCTTTTACGCGCTCATTACTCTCGAGATGCGGTGAACGTCTTTTGACCCAGGCGACTGAGATCGGATCAGTGACAGCAGTGCGGAGGTCGGGGATAGGGGCGAAAACCGTCTAATTCACGCACTTCGTACCCTTCGCAGGTTGCGGCGGTTCTGTGTCGCCTATATTCTAGAAAGGAAAGAGTTTCGCCATTTCGTGGCTTTCGTGCAGTTCGTGGGTGAATCTCGGGGTTGGTCCGCTTAAGGCACCATCCGGGAACGGCGGGACTTTGAGTATCCAAATATCTAAATCATTGAAAATGAGCAATTTAACATTCGGAATCATTAAGCCCGACGCGGTTCGGGCAGGTAATCACGGCAAGATCGTCGATCGAATTTTGGCAGCGGGCTTCAAGGTCCGCGGGATGAAACTGATCCACCAGAGCCTGAAACAGGCCCAGGGATTCTATGCGGTTCACGCGGAAAGGCCGTTTTTTGGCGAGCTGACCGAGTTTATGTCGAGCGGCCCCTGCGTCGTGCTGGCACTCGAAAAAGACAACGCGGTTCCAGCCTGGCGTGACCTCATGGGCGCGACCAATCCGGCCGAGGCGGCGGATGGCACGCTCCGCAAGGAATTTGCGTCTTCTATCGGTGAGAACGCGGTCCACGGATCCGATTCGGAAGAGAATGCCGCCATCGAGATCGCTTATTTCTTTAGCAAACTTGAATTAGTCTAGGGCTAAGGGTATAAATTACGCAGTTTATCGATAGTCCAAGGTCCGAGGTCCGAAGTCCAAGGTCTTGGTGTTCGAGAGCTTTCGATGGTCAAAGGCAACAGCCCATATGATCATCGCGACGTTGGACATAGGACCTTAGACTTTGGACAAATTGTTATGAAAAAGTGCCCGACCTGCGATAGGGAATTTGATGACGGAATGCGGTTTTGTCAGACCGATGGAACGCCGCTGGTTGACGCTGCTCCGGCAGTGGATCCGTATAAAACGATGGTCGCCCGGCCTGAGGATATCGCGGCAATGATCCCGCCGATCGCCGCATCCGAACCGGAACCGCCTGCCGCTGAGGAGGTCTTGGACATTCCCGCGGCTGATCCGAAAAAGACGATGTACGCGTCCGAAGACGAGATCCGAAGCGCGATGGCCGAGGTCGATTCGCCGCTCGTCGATCTGCCGCCGGTCCCACCGGAGCCAGCTCCTCCTGCGTTCATCACTCCGCCTGCCGCAGAGGAGGCCGCGGATCCGGGATTTTCAAAGACGACACCCCCGATCCCATCGCCGTTCGGAAGTGCTCCGCCCGAGCCGGAAGCTCCTGTTTTCAACGCTCCGGAACCCGAGCCTCCCGCATTCGCTCAGCCGGAACTGCCATCTCCGGCATTCAACCCGTTCGAACACTCGGCCCCCGAGCCTAGCGCTCCGCTTGCCGAATCAAACTGGACGCCCACGCCGGCGGCGCAAGATCAAAGCTGGCAAAATGAACCGATGCAAAATCCCCAATATCAACCCGGCAGCGGAATTCCGGCAGCTGGCGGTCAGAATCAAACTCTCGCGATTGTTTCATTAGTCCTCGGCATTGCCGGATTGATATTCTGCGGCGGCCTAACCGGCCCGCCAGCAATTATTACGGGGATCATGGCTAAG